>DATFVY010000192.1:0-4166 GCA_035259925.1 Burkholderiales bacterium | reverse complement strand
TCGCCTACCTCTCCTGGAAGATCCGGCAGACTGGAGGGGCGGCGATCTTCAGGCACATGCGTGTAGGACGCTACGGCAGGATGTTCGGCTGCCTGAAGTTCCGCACGATGGTGCTTGATGCGGAGGGAGTCTTGAGGGGCCACCTGGATGCCGACCCGGGTGCGCGGGCGGAGTGGGAGCGCGACTTCAAGCTGAAGGACGATCCGAGAATCACGCCGATTGGGGCGTTCCTGCGCAAGACGAGCCTCGACGAGCTGCCGCAACTCTGGAACGTACTCAAGGGGGAAATGAGCCTGGTCGGGCCGCGGCCGATCATCGAAGAGGAGCTGGAGCGCTACGGCGACCAGGTCGGCTACTACCTCGAAACCAGGCCCGGCGTCACCGGACTGTGGCAGATCAGCGGCCGCAACGATACCGGCTACGAAGATCGCGTGGCCCTCGACAGTTGGTACGTGCGCAACTGGTCTCTCTGGTACGACCTGGTCATTCTGGTAAAGACCATCAACGTCGTTCTGCGGCGCAAGGGAGCGTACTGAACGTCAGAATCATTGGCTGTAGCAGCCATGACCTTATCCGACCGGCGGTGACGGATTGCCACAGCCCGATCTCTTCACTCGACGTGGCGCAGAATGAGGCCACGTGCACCCGGCTGCGCGAGAAAGCCTGGCGCGCGCATGGCAGTTCACCCTGCCGGTGCGTCCGGGAAACCCTCGCAATGATCGAGCGCCTGCAAGGCTAGCGCGCGGTTCCCATGGTGAAAGTCCTTCAGCACATCAAGACCTTCCGCACCGTGCGCGGAGGAATGGAACGCGTGGTCGAGGAGCTGGTGCCGTGGCTCAACGGCTTTCCTGACCTCGAGGTCGACGTGCTGTGTCAGGGTCCCGAGCGCCGCGAGTACGCCCTTGCACCGCGGGGGAGGGTTTTCCAGGCCAGGCGCGACTTTGCCGTCTCGACTGCCACCCTGTCGTGGCAGGACCTGCGCACCTGGCAGCGCATCGCCCCGCGCTACGACGTCGTGCACGTGCACGCGCCGTGGCCGCAGAGCGACTTCAACCTGCTGCTCAGCCGTTACGACGGCGCGGTCGTCGTGCATTGGCACCGTGATATCGTGCGACAGCGCCTGCTCTATTCCCTCTACAGGGGGCTCGAGCGCTGGCTGCTGCGGCGCGCCGATCGGATCTGCGTGACCTCGCCCAAGCTGCTGGCGGAGTCCACCGCGCTGGAAGGATTCCGGGACAAGGCCGTTGCCATCCCCATCGGCATGGGCGAGGCAGCCCATGCCATTGGCGACGGCGAGGTGCGCGACCTGCGCTCCCGTTATCCCGGACGCGCCATCGTCTTCGCGCTGGGCCGCCTGGTCCCGTACAAGGGTTTCGAGTGTCTCGTGCGCAGCTGCACCGCGCTGGCCCCTAAAGGACTGGTCCTCATTGCCGGCGGAGGACCGTTGCGGCGCGATCTGGACTCGCTGATTCGAGCGCTCGGCGTGCAGGACAAGGTCAGGCTTCTGGGAGAAATCACCGACCATGAGGTCGAGCTCCACATGCGCGCATGCGATGTCTTCTGCCTGCCATCGGTCGAGAAGTCCGAGGCGTTCGGCATCGTGCAACTCGAAGCCATGCGCGCGGGCCGACCCGTCGTCTCGACGCGCCTTCACGGCTCGGGCATCGACTGGGTCAACCAGGACGGAGTGAGCGGTCTTGCGGCCGAGCCGGGCAGGCCCGATGCCCTGGCGCAGGCACTCAACCGGCTGCTCGAGAATCCGGAGATCGCCCGCACCCTCGGGGCCAATGCACGGCGGCGCTACGAGGAGTTGTTCACCGCCCGGAAGATGGCAGATCAGGTACGGGCGATGTACCTGTCGCTGCGCCTATAATTCCGCCCGGGTCGAGATCTTCCCGACGTGACGAACTCCGACACATCCCCGGCAGGCGCCCAGCAAGTGCGGCCGCTCTCCGCTGGCCGGAGCGGCGCGGCCTTTTTCGATCGCGCCGCCCTGTGGATCGTAGTCGCGATGGGCTTCTCCATCCCGGTGTCGACGGCAATCGATAGCTTCCTCGTGCCCGCTTTCATCCTGTGCTGGGCCGCGGGCGGGCGCTATCGCGAGAAGCTCGCCGCCATTCGCGGCAACGCATTTGCGCTCCTGCCGTGCGGCCTGTTCCTCCTGTACGCGGCCGGGTCAGTCTACAGTCCGGGCAGCACGGGCGACATCGTGTACGCACTGGACAAGGCGGCGAGGCTGCTCCTGATACCCCTGCTGATCGCGCTTGGCCCGGACAGCCGTTGGCGCGATCGCGCCATCCAGGCCTTCATGGCTACGGTTGCCCTGACGTTGTTGCTCTCTTATCTGGTGTGGCTCGGGCTCATGCCGGATGTCGCATTCGTCAAGGGGGTGCCGGCCGACGCCGTCGTGTTCAAGAAGAAGGCCACGCACAGCGTGCTGATCGCCTTCGGTGTCTTCTGGTGCGCGCTCAAGGCACGCGAGGCCGTGGATCCGCGCGCGAGGCTGCTCTGGGCGCTGGCCGCCGCGCTGGGGGCATTCAATGTCCTGTTCATGGTCCTGGGCAGGACGGGCTACTTCGTACTGGTGGCGCTGCTGCTCTACTATCTGGTCAGCAATCTGGGCCGGCGCGGAGTGCTGGCAACCGCGGCAGTGGCCCTCGTCGTCGGCGGGACGGTGTATTTCACGCCGTCCAGCGGCCTTCATCAGCGCACGAAGACCACTATCGCGGAGATCCAGGACTGGCAGGCGGGCAAGCCAGCCACGCCGCTTGGCAACATGCGGCTCGAATCCTGGAGCAACAGCCTCGAGATCGCGCGCGAGCACCCGCTGATCGGCGTCGGCACGGGCGGATTCGCCGTTGCCTATGCGAAGCAGGTCGAAGGGACTTCCATGATCGCGGCCAAGCAGCCGGAGAATCAGTACCTCCTTACCCTCGTTCAGCTCGGGAGCGTCGGCCTCGCGGCCCTGCTCGCCCTGTTCGCCATGCAGTGGTATCTTGCTTCGCGCCTTGCGACGCGATTCGACACTCACCTCGCGCGCGGCCTGGTCATCACGATGGCCGTAGGCTGCCTGTTCAATTCCTTCCTGCTCGACCACACGGAGTCGCTGTTCTACGCGTGGCTCTCGGGCCTCTTGTTGGCCGGCTTGCAATCCGGGGGACCTCGCCCGCACCCGCCGTCTGAAACAGCGTGAGGGTGGTGTCCTAGCGCCGTCCCCGAAGGTAATACGAGGGAGGCGAGCTCCAGAAATTGCCCAACAGAGCGACCTTTAGATAGCGCTTGAGCGCGCGTGCGGACCGCAAGGGGGAGAATCGCATGCGCAGATCGCCATCCATAGCCGGGGGCAGCTTCAGGCGTTGCGGCCCGAGGCGCAGCCCGACGAAATAGAGGTCATAGCTCTCGTGCGCCACGATGAAGCGCCAGTCCGAAAAGCATGCGGCAAAGTCGATGCGCTCGACGAAATCCCGCTCGTTCAGATTGCGATAGTAGGACCAGCCACGAGCGACCGTGAATGGTGACGATCCCGGCGAGCTGCGCGGCGTGCCGTGTTCGCGGCGCCCGGTCGTCGCGCAAGTCATCAGGACAAACCCGTCGCCGCGCGTCAGGCGCACCATGTTGAGGAACGTCTCCCCCCAGAATGGGTTGTGCTCGAAACATTCCAGCGAGATTGCGCAATCGAAACTGCCCGCAGGAAGATCGACCTCGTGACCCGGACATACGAGATCGACTCCGGGTCCGGGCGCGAGATCCACGCCCACGTACTCCGCGGCGTCGAAATACCCCCGCACCGATCCATTGATATCGAGCGAACCCATCTCGATGACGCGACCGCCGCCGAAATACAAGGGCAGGTGGCGCTTCACGATCCCGACGAATTCCCCCTGCTGCGAGTGGGCCATCGGCCACAGTGTATCTTGTCAACGCTGCGCTCGGGGTGAAGGACCACGGGTCGCGCCTGTCGGTGGACGGGCAAGAGCCGGAAAGCCTGCGTCACTGCTTCGTCGGGATCACGGGTTGCCAAGAAATAGGGTGTAGCGGTCGCCTCCCTTATAATCGGCTCCACGTTCGGCATTGCCTCCATGCGACCCTTGAGCCTCTCGGTCATCATTATCGCGAAGGACGCCGAGGCCACGATCCGTCATTGCCTCGAATCCGTTGCCTGGGCC
>DATFVY010000191.1:0-2162 GCA_035259925.1 Burkholderiales bacterium | reverse complement strand
GCCGAAGTCCACGCTGCTCATGCTGGTTTCGGCGTTCGGCGGCATGGATAATGTCCGCCGCGCGTACCGACGCGCCATCGAGCAACGGTATCGCTTCTATAGTTATGGCGACGCGATGCTTATTGAGCGGCAGTGACGACTGATGACTGACGACTGACGGCGTGATGGAGTTCAAGGTTACGGCAAGTGACGGGGCGGCGCGGCGGGGGAAGCTGACGCTTCCCCACGGCGTGGTCGACACGCCGGCGTTCATGCCGGTCGGCACCTACGGCACCGTGAAGGCGGTGAGCCCGGCAGAGCTCAGGGAACTCGGGGCACAGATCGTTCTCGGCAACACGTTTCACCTGTGGCTGCGGCCGGGCACGGACGTTATCGAGGCCCACGGCGGGCTACACCGCTTCATGGGGTGGGATGGACCGCTCCTCACCGATTCCGGCGGCTACCAGGTGTACAGCCTCGGCGCGCTGCGCAGGATCACGGAGGAAGGCGTGCGGTTCCAGTCGCCGGTCAACGGCGACCCGTGCTTCCTCACGCCCGAGGAATCCATGCGCATCCAGCGCGCGCTCAACGCCGACATCGTGATGGTGTTCGACGAGTGCACGCCGTATCCGGCCGAGTTCGAGCTCGCGCGCGATTCGATGCGACTGTCCTTGCGATGGGCGGAACGCTCCAGGCGGGCGCACGACGGCAACGGCAACGCGCTCTTCGGCATCGTGCAGGGCGGCATGCACGAGCGCCTGCGCGACGAGTCCCTCGCCGGGCTCATGCGGGTCGGCTTCGACGGCTATGCCATCGGGGGGCTCTCGGTGGGCGAGAGCAAGCGGGACATGATGCGGATGCTCAAGCACACCGCGCCGCAACTGCCCGCCGACCGGCCGCGCTATCTGATGGGTGTGGGCACGCCGCAGGACATCGCTGCCGCGGTCGCCGCTGGTATCGACCTGTTCGATTGCGTTCTGCCGACGCGCAACGCCCGCAACGGCTGGGTTTACACGCGCCACGGCGTGATCAAGCTGCGGAACGCGCGCTATCGCACCGAGGTCATACCGCTCGACGAGAGCTGCGCGTGCTACACCTGCCGCAACTTCACCCGCGCCTATCTCCATCACCTGCAGCGCGTGAACGAGATACTCGGCGCCCGCCTCAATACCCTGCACAACCTCCACTACTACCAGGAGTTGATGCGCGCCCTGCGCGACGCGATCGAAAGCCAGCGGCTGACGGATTTTCTGGCGGAAACCCGGCAGGCGCGCGACGATTCGTGATAAAATGCGCGCCTTTTCAGAGGCATGGCGCGTCTTTTCCACGCCCGCCTACGGAGGAAACATGTTGATCACCCCGGCCTTTGCGCAAGGATCCGGCGCTCCCGCGGGGGGCGGCGGGATGGAGAGCCTGATCCTGATCGTCCTGATGTTCGCCGTGCTCTATTTCCTGATGATCCGCCCGCAGATGAAGCGGGCCAAGGAGCACCGGACCATGGTGGACGCGCTGCAGAAGGGCGACGAGGTGGTCGCTGCCGGGGGCATCCTGGGGCGCATCAGCCGGATCAACGAGAACTATGTGACCCTGCAGGTGGCCGAAAACGTCGAGGTCCAGGTGCAGCGCCCGGCGATTCAGGTGGTGCTGCCCAAGGGCACCATCAAGAACATCCAATGATCGCAAGTCGGGAATTGGGAATCGGGAATCGATCGAGATGAGGGCTTTCCCGGCAGGTTTTTCGATTCTCGGTTCTCGATTCTCGATTCACGGTATTCGATGAACCGCTACTCCCCCTGGCAGTACTTCATCATCGCGGCAGCGCTGGTGGTAGGGCTGGTCTTTACGCTGCCCAACCTCTACGGCGAGTCGCCCGCGGTGCAGGTATCCCCGCACAAGGCGACGCTCAAGGCCGATGAGGCGCTCAAGGCACGCGTCGAGGACATCCTGGCCAAGGGAAAGATAGAGCCGCAGGGTGTCTTCCTCGACGCCAGCAGCGTCAAGGCGCGTCTTGCCGATGACGAAACGCAGCGGAAGGCCAAGGACCTCCTGCAGGCCCAGCTCGGCGAGGATTACATCGTGGCGCTGAACCTGCTGTCCAACAGCCCGCGCTGGCTGGCCGCCATTGGAGCCAAGCCCATGTACCTCGGGCTGGACTTGCGCGGCGGCGTGCATTTCCTCCTGCA
>DATFVY010000190.1:0-3457 GCA_035259925.1 Burkholderiales bacterium | reverse complement strand
GAGGACATCTCCAAGTTCGAGGCGGTGTTTCCCAAGGTCGAGCCCATCTTCCGCAGCGTCAAGGGCTACATCTCGCACGAGCTGCAGCGCTGCATCGAGACCAAGGGGCGCTACCACTTCCTGATTCGCTGGGAGAGCGTGGAAGCCCACATGGTCAACTTCCGCCAATCGCCCAAGGTCCAGGAGTTTCGCGGCCTGGTGGGCGGGTTCTTCGCGCAGCCGCCGGTCGCCGAGCATTTCGAGCGGGTCACCAGCAGCCACATCTAGCCAGTCGTGCCCGGCGCCGGCAGCATGCTCATCGCCGACGCGCAGGTTCATGTCTGGGCGCCCGACACGCCCGGGCGGCCGTGGAAGCCGGGCGCGGTCGCCCATCGGGAGCCGCCGCTCGAAGCTGCCGGGCTGCTGCGCGAGATGGACGCCGCGGGCGTGCGCCGCGCCGTTCTCGTTCCCCCGCATCACGACGCGGACCGGCACGACCTGGTGCTGGCGGCGGCGCGTGAACATCCCGACCGCTTCGCGGCGCTCGGGCGCATCGATACCGAGTCGCCGCCGGCGGGCATCCCCGACGGCTGGCCGGCGCCCGGCATGCGGGGGCTGCGCTGCACGTTCATCCGGCAGCGCGAAGTCGCTACGCTGGTGGCAGGACGGATGGAGCCGCTGTGGAGCGAAGCGGAGAAGCGGGGCGTCGCCGTTGCCATCCTCGTTCCCCACGCTCAGCTACCCACGATCGGTTCGATCGCGGAGCAGCACCCCGGCTTGCGACTCACGCTCTGCCATCTCGCGCTGACTTCGGGCGAGTATGACGACGCGGCGTTCAGCAATTTGGACAAGCTGCTGGCGCTCGCTGCCCGGCCCAGTATCAATGTGAACGCCAGCGCGCTGCCCTTCTATACGCGCGACGGCTATCCCTACCGGCGCCTGCATCCCTACCTGCGGCGTGTCTACGACGCTTTCGGCCCGCGGCGCATGTTCTGGGGCACGGACTGGTCGCGGCTGAAGTGCACGTATCGCCAGGCGGTGACGATGTTCACCGAGGAGATTCCCTGGCTCGGCGCCCGCGATCAGGAGTGGATCATGGGGCGCGGGCTGTGCGAGTGGCTGCGCTGGCCTACAGCAGCTTCGACTTGAAGGGCCGTCCCGCTTTCTTCGCCTTGTCGGCCTCTTTCTGCTCCTCGAGGATGTCCGTGAACTGGCGCACGGCGTGCGACAGCGTCGGCCACCCGGTGTAGTGGCCGACCTGGATGATGACCTCGCAGATCTCGCGCCGGGTGATGCCGAGGTGCATCGAGCTCAGGTAATGCGAATGGTTGCCGCTGGGGCGCGCCATCGCGATATTGGCGGCGAGCGTGACGAGCTGGCGCTCGCGCAGCGAAAGCCCGGGACGCCCCCACACGTCGCCGAAGAGGTGTCCCACGGACATCTCGTACATCTCGGGCATCAGCTCCTTCTGGTTCAGCATCAGCTTTTCGCGGCCCATCTTCTTCAGCACGCGCATGCCGCGCTCGAAGCGGGCGCTGTAGTCGCGGTTCGCGGTCTTTGCTTTTTTCATGGGGGTCTCACAGTATGGAATTGAGTCGAAGGACGCGGCTGATTTTTTCGCCGCGGGTTTTGTGTGATCATGTCACTCCCACAAACGCCGGACAAGCGCGAGGAGGAGCGGCATGAGGCCGTTCGTGCGTGCAGCGTTCGCATCGTGGCTGCTCGCCTGCCTGCCGGCCGCCGCGCAGCCGGCTCAGCCGGCGGCGGGCTATCCCGGCAAGTCGATCCGGCTGGTCGTGCCGAGCGCCCCGGGCGGCGGCACCGATATCATCGCGCGCCTGATCGCGCAGGGACTCACCGACAGCTGGGGCCAGACCGTCGTGGTCGACAACCGCGGCGGCGCGGGCGGGATCGCCGGCGTGACCATCGTGGCGAAGCAGTCCGCCGCCGACGGCTACACCATGCTGCTCGGCAGCGTGGGCCATCTGACTTTCGCGCCCGCGATCGAGCGCGATCTAGCCTACGATCCGCGCAAGGACCTGGCGCCGATTTCGCTCGCCGCGAACCAGCCGTTCGTGGTCGGGGCTTCACGCTCCATTCCCGCCAACTCGATCCGCGAGCTCGCCGAGCTGGCGAAGAGCAAGCCCGGCGCGATCCGCTACGGCTCCGGAGGCAGCGGCACGGCATCGCACCTCGGCACGGAGCTGCTGATGCTGATGGGCGGCTTCAAGCTGCTGCACGTGCCCTACAAAGGCAGCAACCCGGCCGTCATCGCAATGATGAGCGACGAGGTCCAGATCGCCCTCGCGGGCCTCGCCACGCTGCTGCCCCATGTGAAGAGCGGCAAGGTCAAGGCGCTCGGCGTGACCGGGCTGAAGCGCGCGCAGATCGCGCCCGAAGTGCCGACCGTGGCGGAGTCCGGGATACCAGGCTATGAATTCGACGTTTGGTACGGGCTGGTCTTCCCGGGAGGCACGCCGGCGGTGATCGTGAAGAAAACCAACATGGAAGTGGTGAGACTGCTGAAATCGCCCGAGGTCAGCAGCCGCTTCGCCGGCGCTGGCGTCGAGCCGATCACCAACTCGCCTGAAGCCTTCGCAAAAATGATCCGAGACGAGATACCCAAGTGGCAGAAGGTGGTGAAGGCGGCGGGGATCAAAGTCGAGTGACGACTAACGACTGACGACTGACGGATGAACCCCGAGAAGAACACGGTCAGCACCTATCCGGAAAACGCGCCGGACCTGGGCTATCGGCCCGTTCCCGATATCTTCAAGCTGCCGCCGGGCGTGAACTTCGGTCCGTGCTCCAGCGTGGCGGTCAACTCGAAGGGCAATATCTTCGTCTTCAACCGCAGCGCACGCGCCCTGATGGAATTCAACCGGCGAGGGAAGCTCCTTCGCGACCTCGCGCAGGGCGTGTTCACGCTGCCGCACGGGTTGCGCGTGGATGCCGAGGACAACATCTGGGCGACCGATACCGGCTCGCACATCGTGGTCAAGATGGACCCGAAGGGCCGCATCCTGATGGTGCTCGGCATCAAGGGCAACACGAACGAATGGCACCCGGCCGGCCACTTGCGCTGCTTCAACGAGCCCAACGACGTTGCGTTCGCACCGGACGGCGCGATCTACGTCAGCCAGGGGCACGGCAAGGGCGAATCGCGCGTGCTGAAGTTCGACGCCGAGGGTAACTTCCTCAAGACCTGGGGCGGGGAGGGCGCCGGCCCCGGGCAGTTCAAGCAGCCGCATTCGATCGTGACCGACACGAAAGGCCATCTCCATGTCGCGGACCGCTCGAACCAGCGCATCCAGGTGTTCGACGCGAATGGCAACTTCGTGCGCGAAACGAAGCACCCCGGCACGCCCTGCGGCTTGTGCCTGATGCGGGACGGCAAGCACCTGATGCTGGCGCACGGCCATGCGGGCAAGATCATCAAGCTCGACCTGAACGGCAACGTCCTCGGCGCCACCGGCGG
>DATFVY010000189.1:0-7278 GCA_035259925.1 Burkholderiales bacterium | reverse complement strand
GCGCACTTCCTCATGCTGGGCGCCGCATCCGCCAGCGCCGGCATCGCGGTCGGGGCGGGCGCCCAATTGGCGCTGGCGGCCTTGCTGGGTCAGGTCGTGAACGTCGAGCTGCCTGGGACCAGCATGGTTGCGGCGGTCCACGGCGCGGCGGTGGGCATGCTGCTCTTGCTGGGCTTCGCTCTGCCTCCGCTCATGAACCTGGCCCAGGTTCCGACCCTGCGGGTGCTGCGGCGGGAACTCGGCATGCCGAAGCGCCTGGGTGTGGTCGGGTACGCCGCGGGCTTTGCCGTCATTGCCGCGATGATCCTGTGGCGGGCGCAGGAATTGAAGCTGGGATTGACGGTGCTGGCCTGGTTCGTGGCGGCCATGGCCGCCGCTTGCGCGTTGACCTGGCTGGTGCTGCGTGCACTGCGCGTACTGCGGGGGCAGGGCGCTGCGCTGCGTTTCGGCGTGGCGAGCCTGCAGCGGCGCCAGCTTGCCACGATTCTGCAGGTAGTGGCGCTCGGCATCGGCATCATGGCGCTGTTGACGCTCACGCTGGTGAGATCGGACCTGCTGCGCACCTGGCGCGACAGCCTGCCGCCGCTGGCGCCCAATCGCTTCATCGTCAATGTCCAGCCGGAACAGGTCGAGTCCATCCAGCGCTTTCTTTCCGACCGGGGGATGACCGCGCCAAGGCTCTACCCGATGGTACGGGGGCGCCTGGTCGAGATCGGCGGGCGCAGCGTGTCGGCGGACGACTATCCCGATGATCGGGCCAGGCGCCTCGTCACGCGGGAATTCAACTTGTCCTGGGCGACGGAAATGCAGGCGGACAACCGGATCGTGGCCGGCCGCTGGTGGGATGCGGCGGCGCCGTCCGACCAGCTTTCGGTGGAGAAGGGTCTCGCCGACACGCTGGGCATACGCATGGGCGACGTCCTCAAGTTTGATATAGCCGGCACCCCCGTGGCGGCAAGAGTGACGAGCCTGCGCAGCGTGGACTGGGATACTTTCAACGTGAATTTCTTCGTGGTCGCGCCGCCGGGGCTGTTCGAGGGGCACCCCGCAACGTACGCGACGAGCTTTCACCTGGCGCGCGGAGAGACCGCTCTGCTGAATGCCTTGGTGAAGGCGTTTCCCACGATCGTGCTGATCGACGTGGCGCAGACGCTGGGCCAGGTGCAGAAGATGATGGACCAGGCGGCGCTGGCGGTTCAGTTCGTCTTCCTGTTCACGCTCGCCGCGGGCCTCATGGTTCTCTACGCGGCGCTTGCCAGCACGCAGGATGAGCGCCTGTTCCAGGCGACCATCATGCGTACCCTCGGCGCGAGCCGCCCGCAGATTCGCCGCGCCCACCTCGCCGAATTCACGTTGATCGGCGCGGCGGCGGGATTCGTGGCGGCGGCGGGAGCCTCGGGCCTCGCTTATTTCATTGCCCACCGCTTCCTGCACCTGCAATACACGGCGGACCCGGTGGTATGGCTGCTCGGCATCGTCGGCGGAGCAGCAGGTGTGGCGGCGGCCGGCTACCTGGGCACGCGCCGCGTGCTGTCCGTCGCGCCGCTCCAGGTCCTGCGGGCGCTCAGCTGATCCCCCGAACGGCCTATTTTCCGTTTGCCGTTAGCCATTTATCGTTCACGCGCGGTGCGCCGGCTGATATAATTTACAGCCGTGCACGATGTCCTGCCCGTGGTCCTGGTGCTCGCTGCTCTGGTTGCCCTCGTCGTCCTTGTCGTCCTCGTTCCCAGGCTGATCTCCCGGGCCGCCACAGCCGGAGAGCTGGCGCGCCTGCTCGAGGAAAAGCACCGCGCGATGCTGACGGACCTGCACGGCGGCCTGGCGCAGCAATCCGAGCGCGTGACCTCGCGCCTGTCCGAGGAGCTGGGCCAGACCCGCGAAAACCTGCACCGGCTCCAGCTCCAGCTTGCCGCCAGCCTCGGGGAAACCACCGACAAGCTCAACGCCCGCATCGACCAGCGGCTGGAGCAGATCTCGGGCAAGGTGAACGAGCGTCTCGACGAAGGCTTCAAGAAGACCAACGACACCTTCATCAGCGTGATGCAGCGCCTGGCAACCATCGACGAGGCGCAGAAAAAGATCGAGACTCTGACCGGCAGCGTGGTGACGCTGCAGGACCTGCTCGGCAACAAGCAGTCGCGCGGGGCGTTCGGCGAGGTCCAGCTCGAGGCGCTGGTGCGGAACATGCTCCCGACGTCGGCGTACGAGATGCAATTCACGCTGCCCAACGGGTCGCGGGTTGACTGCGTCCTGCGCTTGCCGGAGCCGACCGGCATGATCTGCGTCGACTCCAAGTTTCCGCTCGACAACTATCGCCGCATGGTGGCGCGGGATGCCAACGACGTGGATCGCGCTCTGGCGCAGCGGCAGTTTCGCGCCGACGTGAAGAAGCACGTCGACGACATCTCGGCGAAGTACATCGTCCCCGACGTGACCTCCGACGGCGCGGTCATGTTCGTGCCGGCCGAGGCGGTGTTCGCGGAGATCCACGCCTACCACGCGGAAGTGGTGGAATACGCGAATGCGAGACGGGTGTGGATCGTCTCGCCCACGACGTTGATGGCGGTGCTCAACACCGCGCGCGCCGTGCTAAAAGACGTTGAGACGCGCAAGCAGATCCATGTCATCCGGGAAGCGCTGGCGCGGCTGGCGGTGGAGTTCGGACGCTTCGACGAGCGTTTGCAGGATCTCGCCAAGCACATCCGGCAAGCGGGCGAGGACGTCGAGAGGATCCAGATCACCGGCACCAAGATCAGCCAGCAATTCCAGCGCATCGAGGCCGCGGATCTGGATCAGCCCGAGAGCACCCAGCTCAAAGTCGTCGGGGACGACAGCAAGGCCATCAAGTGAGCCCGCGTTGCCGCCATTGTCATGCGCTGGTTTAGAGAATGGCGCCGCGAACGCATACTCAAACAGTCGAGCCTCGACGAAGGACTGTGGCAGACCGTCGTCGAGCGCTATCCCTTCACCCGCACGCTGAGTGCGGAAGAGCGCGCGAGACTGCGCGAGCGGGTCGTGCTGTTCCTGCACGAAAAGTCCATCGTGGGCGCCGGCGGGCTCGCGTTGCGTGACGAAATGCGTATGTGCATCGCGGCGCAGGCTTGTATGCTCATCCTCAACCTTGATCTGGACTACTACAGGGGCTGGGTGGAGGTCATCGTTTACCCGGACGAGTTCGTCGCGGAGTACGAATACGTCGACGAGGACGGCATCGCCCACCGCGTCGAGGAACCGATGACCGGCGAGTCCTGGCTCGAGGGGCCGGTGATCCTGTCGTGGGCCGACGCCGAGCTGCGCGGGGGCGAGACCGGCTACAACGTCGTGATCCACGAGTTCGCCCACAAGCTCGACATGCTGAACGGCGACGCCAACGGATTTCCCCCCCTGCATGCCGGCATGAATCGGGCAGCGTGGTCGCGCGTCTTCGGCGCGGCCTACGAGGACTTCAAGGGCCGGGTCGAGCGGCGGGAGCCGAGCGAGATCGATGCCTACGCCGCGGAGCATCCTGCCGAGTTCTTCGCGGTGTTGAGCGAGGCCTTCTTCGAGACACCGCGCGCCGTGCAGGGGGAATATACGGACGTCTACCGCCAGCTCGCGGCGTTCTACCGCCAGGATCCCGCGGCGCGGCTTGCCGGCCGTGCGCGGCCGCCGGAGGGCGTGTCCCCGCCATGAGATCTGCGCTGGGTCGCCCGACGTCGAAATTCCTGCTGTTTTCCAGCTTCGGACTGCTACTCGCCGCGCTCACCACGCTGATCGCGCTCGGGCTGGCGCGCATCGAGTCGTTCAACCGCCAGATCAACGCGCTCACCGAGGCGCAGGGCCGCAAGATCGGCACCGTCTCCGAGCTGTTCCTCAGCAATGGCCAGCGTAGCGCATTGATCGACAAGCTGTTCACGGCGGAAAGCGGGCAGGCGCGCAGGACCGTGCACGAGCAGTACCGCCGGGCGATGGAGGTCTATGCGCGCGCGGTCGAGAAGCTGCGCACGCTGCAGGTGGCCGCGCCGGAGCGCGCCGCGCGCGACGAGGCCATCGCGACTGCGGCCCGCGCCCAGGCGATCGGCGAGGATATCGTGGCGCTGCTGGTGAAAGGCGAGGTCGCGCGCGCGTCCGAGCTGAACCTCACCCAGGCCGTGATCGAGGACAGCCGCTTCCAGGAGACGCTCTACCTGCTGCTCGAGGCGAATCATGCGCAGACGTCGCAGGCCATCGCCACCGCGAACCAGGGCATGCGCTACGGCTTTCTCCTGATCGGCAGCGGCGGCGTGCTGGCCCTGATCGCCGGCATCGTGATCGCCGTGCTGGCAACGGCGCGCATCACCCGCAGCGAAGCCAGGCTCGAGCGTGAGAAGGAGCTGGCGCAGGTGACCTTGCACTCGATCGTGGACGGCGTCATTACCACGGACGCCGCCGGCCTGGTCGAGTACCTGAACCCGGTGGCGGAGCAGTATCTGGGCTGGGGCAGCGCGCAGGCGAGCGGGCGCCCGCTGGCCGAGGTCTACCGCGTGCTCGACGAGCGCACCGGCCGGCCGATCGACCCGCTGCCGGTGACGGGGGCCGGACCCGCCTCCGAATCCGAGGCGGTCGCGGTGCGGCTGGTGGACCGCAACGGGCGCGAATGCCCGGTGCGGTATTCGCACGCGCCGATCCGGGGACGCGACGGCACCGTGCACGGCATGATCGTCGTCTTCCACGACGTGAGCCAGATCCGCGCCATGGCCCAGCAGCTCATCTGGCAGGCGAGCCACGATGCGCTGACGGGCCTGGTCAACCGGCGCGAATACGAGCGGCGGCTGTCCGAGCTGGTCGAGACCGCGAAGACGCAGCGGCGCGACCATGCTCTGCTGTTCATGGATCTCGACCATTTCAAGGCGGTCAACGACACCTGCGGCCACAGCGCCGGCGATGAGCTGCTGCGCCAGCTCACCTCGATCATGGCAACCCGCATGCGGGGCAGCGACACGCTGGCGCGGCTGGGCGGCGACGAGTTCGGGGCGCTGCTCGAGAGCTGCCCCCTCGACCAGGCGCTGCGCATCGCCAACGCGTTGCGCGAGACGGTGCGCGAGTTCCGCTTCGTGTGGGAGGACAAGACCTTCAGCGTGGGCGTCAGCATGGGCCTGGTGCCGATCAACGCGGACAGCGGCGGCGTGAACCAGATCCTTGCTGCGGCCGATGCCTGCTGCTACGAGGCCAAGAACCGCGGGCGCGACCGCGTGCACGTCTACCGCCCGGATGAGCTCAGCCAGAGCGGCCGGCACGAGGAGCTGAAGATCGTCTCGCAGATCAGCAATGCCTTCGAGCGGGGCCAGTTCCGGCTCTACCGGCAGCGCATAGCCCCGCTCGACCATGGCGCGGATCGCGAGCCGCGCTACGAGGTACTGGCGCGCATGCTGGACCGGTCCGGCAACCTGGTGCCGGCCACCGGGTTCATGCCCCACGCGGAGCGCTACAACCTGCTCACCTCGATCGAACGCTGGGTCATCAGCTCCCTGGTGGAGTTCCTGCACCGGCAGTGGAAGAGCAAGCCGGCCGCCGACATTCACGCCGAGCGCGGCTTCTACTCGGTCAACATCTCCGGGGCGAGCATCAACGACAAGAGCTTCCCGGATTTCCTGCGCAATCTGCTGACGCGCTACCAGCTGCCCAGCGGGCTGATCTGCTTCGAGATTACGGAGACCACCGCCATTTCGAACCTCTCCAAGGCGGCGGAGCTGATGCACGAGCTTAAGGGCATGGGATGCCGCTTCGCGCTCGACGATTTCGGCACCGGCATGTCCTCGTTTGCCTATCTCAAGTACCTGCCGGTGGATTTTCTCAAGATCGCCGGTGTCTTTATCAAGGACATGAACAGCGATCCCATGGATTTCGCCATCGTGGATTCGATCAACCGCATCGGTCATATCCTCGGCATGCGCACCATCGCCGAGTCGGTGGAAGACGCCGGGACACTGTCTAGAATCAAGGAGTTAGGCCTCGACTTTGCGCAGGGCTATTTCATCGCGGAGCCCGAGGCACTGGGGGAGGAGCCAGCCCAACAGCAGACCGCCCTGTTCGCATGATGGAACGCATCGATGGCCCGGGAATGCCTGCTGGCAGCTGACGTCGGCGGCACGAAGGCGACGCTCGGGCTTGGTGAGGCAGGCCGCGCACGCACGGTGCTTGCGCAGCGGGTCTACCCGTGCCGGGATCACGCCGGCCTCGACAGCATCGTCACCGATTTTCTGGGACGGCCGGAGGTCGTGGCACACGGTCCGCGGATCGTTGCCGCCTGTTTTTCAGTGGCGGGGCCGGTCGCCGGCAATTCGAGCACCCTGACCAACCTGGGCTGGAAGGTGGAAGGCGCCGCTCTGGAGCGGGAGTTCGCGCTGCCGGCCGTGCGTCTCATAAACGATTTCACAGCGGCCGCGCAGGGGATCGCGCAGCTCAACGAAGGGGAGCTGGAAACGCTGCAGGCCGGCGAGCCGGTCGAGCGCGGCACGCGGCTCGTCATCGGGGCGGGCACGGGCCTCGGGGTCGGTGTGCTGACCTGGGAGGGCAGCGGCTACGTCGCGCATCCCTCGGAGGCCGGCCATGCGGACTTCGCCCCGGTGGATGAGCTGCAGGACCGCTTGCTGGGCAACCTGCGCCACACCTTTGGACGCGTTTCCTACGAGCGGGTGGTGTCCGGTCCGGGGCTGATGCGCATCTTCAGCTTCCTGCAGGAGGCGGGGGCCGGCATGCCCTCGCGTCAGCTGCTCGACGCCTCCAAGACCCGGCAGGACGCGGCGGAGCTGATCGCGGAATTCGGCGCGGCCAGGATCGATCCGCTGGCGGTGCGCGCCCTCGACCTCTTCGTCGCCGCCTATGGCGCCTTTGCGGGCAACATGGCCCTCGCTACGCTGGCGCGCGGAGGCGTCTACATTTCAGGCGGCATAGCGCCCAAGATCGCCGCCAAGCTGCGGGAAGGCAGCTTCATGCGCGCTTTCGTCCACAAGGACCGCTTCAGCGACCTGCTCGCAACGATCCCGGTGCGCGTGGTGATGAACCCGCACGTCGGGCTCTTCGGCGCGCTGCTCGAGGCGCAGCGCCTGTCCGGCTAGCGCCGTTCCAACTTGTCATGCGCGCTAGCGGCTCTCGTGCGCGCGCAGCTCTTCCTCGGTGTTGATGTTGCTGAAGGCGTCGGGCTGATCGTCGAAGAGAACCTCGACCACGTTGAGGCGGGCGTACCAGGCGTCGATCTTGCGCCCGCCGCCGGCCAGGAAATCACCGAGGCCCGGCAGCACGCGCTTGCGGCACAGGCAG
>DATFVY010000188.1:0-2004 GCA_035259925.1 Burkholderiales bacterium | reverse complement strand
TGGGAGGACGGCGGCACGCCCAACATGATCCTCGACGATGGGGGCGACGCGACACTGCTGGTGACGCTCGGCTCGCGCGCGGAGAAAGACCCTTCGCTGGTTTCGAAGCCCACGAACGAGGAGGAAACCGTCCTCTTCGACGCCATCAAGAAACGCCTGAAGGAGAGGCCGGGCTACTACTCGCGCATCCAGGCCGCGATTAAGGGCGTCACCGAGGAGACCACCACCGGCGTGCACCGGCTCTACCAGATGGAGAAGGAAGGGCGCCTGCCCTTCCCCGCCATCAACGTGAACGACTCCGTCACCAAGTCCAAGTTCGACAATCTCTACGGCTGCCGCGAGTCCCTGGTTGACGGGATCAAGCGCGCGACCGACGTGATGATCGCAGGCAAGGTGGCGCTCGTCGCCGGCTACGGCGACGTGGGCAAGGGCTGCGCGCAGTCGCTGCGCGGCCTCGGCGCCAGCGTCTGGGTCACCGAAATCGACCCGATCTGCGCGCTGCAGGCGGCGATGGAGGGCTATCGCGTGGTTACGCTGGACTACGCCGCCGACAAGGCGGACATTTTCGTCACCGCCACCGGCAACCTGCGCGTCATCACGCTCGATCACATGAAGCGCATGAAGAACAACGCCATCGTCTGCAACATCGGGCATTTCGATTCGGAGATCGATATCGCCGGACTGAAGCAGCACCGGTGGGAGAACATCAAGCCACAGGTGGACCACGTGATCTTTCCGGACGGCAAGCGCCTCATCGTGCTGGCCGAAGGGCGGCTGGTGAACCTCGGCTGCGGCACGGGACACCCGAGCTTCGTGATGTCGAATTCCTTCACCAACCAGGTGCTGGCGCAGGTGGAGCTCTACGCCAACAGCGGCAAGTACCAGAAGAAGGTCTACGTGCTGCCCAAGCAGCTCGACGAGCGCGTCGCGCGCCTGCACCTGAAGAAGCTCGGCGCCGAGCTCACGGTGATGAGCGAGGAGCAGTGCCGCTACATCGGGGTCCCCATCGAAGGGCCGTACAAGCCGGATCACTACCGTTACTAGGAGTGATGAGTGACGGGTGACGAGTGACGAGCATGCAGTCGCAGAAGAAGCATCCGAAGGTCTTCAGCTTCGAGTTCTATCCGCCGAAGACGGCGGAGGGCAAGGCCAAGTTGCGCGAGACCTGGAAGCAGCTCGGCCAGCTCAAGCCCCGCTTCTTCTCCTGCACCTACGGCGCGGGCGGCTCCACCCGCGACGGGACTCTCGAAACCGTGCTGGAGATCCGCGCAGGCGGCTACGAGGCCGCGCCGCACATCTCCTGCGTCGCTTCTTCGCGCGCGGACGTCAAGGCTCAGCTCGAGCGCTACCGCTCCCACGGCATCCGGCACGTGGTGGCGCTGCGCGGCGATCTGCCGTCGGGGCTCGCCTCGCTCGGGGAATTCCGCTACGCCAACGAGCTCGTCGCTTTCATCCGGGAGACCACGGGTGACTGGTTCCACATCGAGGTCGCCTGCTACCCCGAGTACCATCCGCAGACGCGGTCCGCGGCCGACGAGATCGGGAACTTCAAGCGCAAGATCGATGCCGGCGCCAACTCGGCCATTACCCAGTACTTTTTCAGCGCCGATCCGTACTTTCGCTTCATCGACGAGTGCGACGCGGCCAGTATCCGCGTTCCGATCGTTCCGGGCATCATGCCGATCGGCAATTTCGCCCAGCTCGCGCGCTTCTCCGATGCCTGCGGAGCGGAAATCCCGCGCTGGCTGCGTTTCCGCCTCGAAAGCTTCCGCGACGACACCGCCTCGATCCGCGCCCTCGGGCTCGATGTCGTGACGCGCCTGTGCGACGACCTGCTGCGCGCCGGCGCGCCCGGACTCCACTTCTACACCCTCAACCAGGCCGGGCTGACCAGCACGATCTGGCAGCGGCTCGGGCTCTAGACTTCGGCTCCCCCCAGTACCCAAGCCCGCGTTTCTGCGGCACAATTGCCGTCAAGGCGGACGCTTGGGGTTACGGGAGCCG
>DATFVY010000187.1:0-3196 GCA_035259925.1 Burkholderiales bacterium | reverse complement strand
GGCGAGCGCAGCTACCTGCCGGCGCTCGAGCTGATTCAGGTCGCGACGCCGGCGGAGACGGCGCTGATCGACTGTCGGGCCGTGTCATCGCTGGCGCCGTTTTTCGCCGTCCTCGCCAATCCTCGGATCGAGAAGGTGCTGCACGCGGGCCAGCAGGACCTGGAGCTGTTCTACGGCCTGACCGGTCGCGCCCCGGCGCCGATCGTCGATACGCAGGTGGCCGCGGCGATGGCCGGCTACGGCGCGCAGGTCGGCTATGCCCAGCTGGTCGAGCGGCTGCTCGACGTGTCGGTGGAAAAGAGCGAAACGCTCACCGACTGGTCGCGACGCCCGCTCACCAAAGCGCAGCTCGCCTACGCCGTCGACGACGTGCGTTACCTGCTCGGAGTGTATGAGAAGCTGCGCGCGCGGCTGACCAGCTTGCAGCGCTGGGAATGGCTCGGCGAGGAGTGCCGCCGCGTGGAGCGCTCGGTGCGCAGTCTGCCGGTCGAGCCGGACGACGCGTGGCTGCGCGTGCGCGGGCGTGGAACCCTGCGCGCCAAGGGGCTCGTGGTGCTGCGCGCGCTTGCCGCATGGCGTGAGAGCTTCGCGCGCGAGCGCAACAAGCCGCGCGCCAGCGTGGCGCGCGATGAAGTGCTGGTCGAGATCGCCCGCAAGGCGCCGACCAGCGTCGAGGCGCTGCGTGGTCTGCGCGCGGTCCGCGCGCGCGAGATCGATCGCCATGCCGCCGAGGTCGTGCAGCACATCGCGCGCGCCCTCGAGACCCCGCGCGAGGAATGGCCGCAGCCGCCACCGCCGCAGGCGTCGGCGCCCGCGACCGGCGTCGTGGAGCTGTTGCAAGCCGTGCTGCGCTTGCGCGCCGAGGAGGCCGGCATCGCGCCGAGCCTGCTCGCCACGCACGCCGACCTCCAGGTGTTGGTCCAGCGCCACGCCGCCGGCGGCGCCGACGACGTGCCGATCATGCAGGGCTGGCGCAAGGCCATCGCCGGCAGCGACCTGCTCGCGCTGCTGGAGGGCCGCGCGTCGGTCGCGCTCGACCCGAAGCGCGGCGCCGTCCGAGTCAGCACGCGGCGCGGCGAAGACGACCATTGAGTGTCAAGGAGGACGGCATGGCCGTGCTGCGCATGACCCACATCGGGATCTGCGTCACCGACGTGGCGCGATCGATCGCGTTCTATCGCGACCTGCTCGGCTTCGCGTACCGCTCCGAGCTGCGCGTGCAAGGCGAGCCGTCCGATACGCTCTTGCGCCTGCGCGGCGTCGACCTGCACGCGGTCTACCTCGAGCGCGACGGGACGCGCATCGAGTTGCTGTATTACGCCGCACCGGGCGCGATCGGCGACGGCGCACCACGGGCGATGAACGGGCGCGGCCTCACACATCTGTCGTTGCGCGTCGACAATTTGAAGGAGATGCTGCCCGCGCTGCGCGCCGGCGGCGCGCGCGTCCTCGACGAAACAATGATCGAGATCCCGGAATTCGGCGCCGCGGCGATCTTCATCGCCGACCCCGACGGCGCGCTGATCGAGCTGGTGCAGTCACCCAGCGACCTCGAAGCCCCGCCCGGCGGGTGAAACAGCGGCGGCCGTTATTCTCTGTTGTTCTCTAGAGTGGAGGCGGGCGTCTCGCCCGCTAGGCGCGCGGAGCGCCCCTCCTCACGGAGGGGTTTGCGGGCGAGAGAGCTTGTGAGGAATTGTATGTTTCGGCTGGGATTTCGATGGAAGCCGTTAAACGGATTGCCGGCTCGCATTCTTGGGCACGAGGCTGCGGAGCGCGCGGCGCGATGGACCACATTCTCGCGTTGCCACGCGTGGCGCCGCGGTGCGCACGGCCGGGCAGTCGTGAAGCGGTCAGCTCGTTCCCGCTAGCGCGATCCAGCGCAGGAGGTTGTACGCGAGGACGTTCCACAGCGCGATGCAGCTGACTCTGTGCACTCCGCGCACCATCATCCGATCCAGCGTCCGATGCGTGCGCAGATCGGCGTTCACCCGCTCACTGGTCGACGCCCGCTGCTTATAGATCTCCTTGGCCTCCGGCGTTTGCATCCGCTGGCGCCAGTCCCGCACCGCCTCCGTGTCCCCCGGCCGCGGCTGCCCCGGTTCCATGCCCGGTCGGCGCGGCTCCGGCCCATATAGGGTCACGCCCCGCGCCGCGCAGTGCGCCACGCTCGCCTTGTCGGTGTACCCGCCGTCCACCAAGTATTCCGCCGGCTGTTGTCCTGTCCGCGCCACCACCTGCGCCAGCATCGCCGGCACCTGCCCCTGATCGCTCGCACAGGTGCTCACCTGCACCCCGACGATCACCTGGCTCTCCGGCACGCTCGCCAGCTGGATGTTGTACGCCGGCCGAAACCCCCCATCGCTCATCTTCATCGTGCGCGCCGTGGCATCGGTGCTCGACGCCCGCGCCTCGCCCTTGGGCTTGCGCCCGCCGCGTTGCGCCGCGCGCTGCGCCACCACCGCCTCCAGGTTCTCCAACGCCTGCTCCAGCCGCGTGGCCCGCTCCCGCGCCGCGCGCTCCTGGGCCGCCCGCTGCGCGGCCGTCACACGCGCGGCATCGCTCGCCTTCACCACCTCAACTTGCTGCCGCGCGATCGCCAGCCACTCCTTCAGTTTAATCCGCCGCCGAAACGAACTCGTCCCGGCACTGGCACGCACCCGCAAGCCGTCCTGCGAGACACATCGCAGCGTGATCAATTTCTGCTGCAGCAACACCGCCAGCACCTGGGTCAGTAACTCGTCTAGTGCCCGCTCGTGGCCGACCCGAAAGTCGCTCAACAGATGGTAATTGATCGGGACGCCGCCGCGCAGCCACTGATACGCGTGGTGCTCGCCGCACAGCCGCTCCAACTCCCGGGCGGAGCCGATGCCTTCGGCCGTCGCGTACAGCCACAACGCGACCAGCACCTTGGGGTCGGTCGGCGGCCGCCCGGGCTCATGCTCGCGGGCACGGATCGGTTCGTAGAACGCACGCAAATCCAAGCGCTCCACCGCCGCCCACATCGCCCGCACCGGATGATCCGCCGCCACCAGCCCATCGAGGTCCATCGGCCGCAGCTCCAGTTGCTGCCGATCCGCACTCACCACGCGCACGGGCGCCCGCTCCTCACCCATCACCACCTCCACCTCGCGGCCTTATACCACGCCGATCACCGATTCCCGCGATTTCCTCACAGGCTCAGACGCCCGCCTCCACT
>DATFVY010000186.1:0-3383 GCA_035259925.1 Burkholderiales bacterium | reverse complement strand
AAGCCAGGTCGAGAACGTGCACCTGCGCAAGGTGCGGGCGACCGACGACCCGGCAACGCTGGGGCCGGTCGATATCGTTATTTTCTCGGTCAAGCTCTGGGATACCGAGGCGGCTGCGCGCCAGATGCTGCCGCTCATCGGGCCGGACACCGGCGTGATCTCGCTCCAGAACGGCGTGGTCAAGGACGACATCCTGCGGCCCATCATCGGCGGGAAGGCGTTGATGGGGGGCGTCGCCTACATGGGGACCGCTATCGCGCGCCCCGGCGTGATCCAGCACACCGGCACGGTCCAGAGGATCGTATTCGGCGAGTACGACGGACGGCGCTCGAAGCGCGCTGAGAGCCTGCTCGAATGGAGCCGAAAGGCCGGGCTCGACGCCGCCATTTCCGAGGATATCCGCCGCACGCTGTGGGAAAAGTTCGCGTTCCTGGTGGGCATGGCTGCAGTCACCGCGTCCATGCGCCTGCCGATCGGCCCGATACGCAGCCATCCTGTAACGCGGCAGTTCTACCTCGACGCGATGCGCGAGGCGGCTGCCGTGGGCAGGGCGCACGGGGTCAAGCTCCCGGCGGACTTCGCGGAAGAGCGCATGGCTTTCGTGGACACGCTGCCCGCCACGATGACCGCCTCGATGCACCACGATCTCGAGCGCGGCAACCCGCTCGAGGTGCAGTGGCTATCGGGTTCGGTGGTGGACCTCGGCGCCAAGGTCGGCGTGCCCACGCCCATCCATCGCGCGGTGCGGGACATCCTGATCCTGCATGCCCAGGGGCGAAAGACGTGACAAGTGACGAGTGACAAGTGATAAGACACTCGCGCTGCGCGCGGAACTCAACCCTTATCACCTATCACGCTTCATCCAAGTGGCGGCGCCGAAACTAACGGTGCGGAATATTCGCGCCACCCCGGTGAAGGTGCCGATGACGTACGTGCTCGGCACGAGCGCGCAGGCGGTGCGCGAGGCGCCGCTGCTGCTCGTCGATGTGGAGACCGAGGAGGGCGTGACCGGCCGCACCTACCAGTTCTGCTACCTGCCGGCGGCGGCGCCGGCGATCGTGACGATGCTGGAAGAGGTGCTGCGCACGGTGAAGGGTGACCCCGTGGCGCCGCCCGAGCTGTGGGCGAAGCTCGCGCGCCGCTTCATCCTGATCGGCGTGCAGGGGATCGTGCGCATGGCCATGGCCAGCTTCGACGTCGCTTGCTGGGACGCGCTCGCCCGCGCGGCCGGCAAGCCGCTGGTTTCCTGCCTGGGCGGGACGCCGGGACCGGTGCCGGCCTACAACAGCTGCGGGCTGGGCTTGATGGCGCCAGCGGCCGTGGCGGATGAAGCGGAGAGGCTGCTCGTGGGCGGCTTCAAGGCTTTGAAGCTGCGCCTCGGCTACCCGACGCTGGACGGCGACCTCGCGGCGGTGCGCGCCGTGCGCGCGCGCGTTCCGCGGGAAATCAAGCTCATGGTGGATTACAACCAGGCGCTGACCGTCGAGGAGGCCATCCGGCGCGGGCAGGCGCTCGATGACGAGGACGTCTACTGGATCGAGGAACCGGTCCGTCACGACGACCACGCCGGCTGCGCGCAGGTGGCGCGCTCGTTCTCGACGCCCGTCCAGATCGGAGAGAACTTCTCCCTCCCGTACGACATGGAGCGGGCGCTCGCGGCGCAAGCCTGCAGCTACGTGATGCCCGACCTCGAGCGCATCGGCGGAGTGACGGGGTGGCAGCGCGCGGCGCAACTCGCGCGCGCGGCGGGGATGAGCATGTCCTCGCATCTGTACCCGGAGGTGAGCGTGCATCTCCTCGCCGTCACACCGACGATGCATTGGCTTGAGTATGTCGACTGGGCGAATGCCATCGTCGAGGAGCCGCTGCGCATCGTCGCGGGCAATGCGATCATCCCGGACCGCCCGGGCAACGGGCTCGACTGGAACGACGCCGCCGTTCGAAAATACCTGATGGAATAACCGGCGAGCTGCGAGCCATGCAAATCACCTCCATGCACTTCAAGGCGACGGCGAGCGCCAAGCTCGCCAGCCCCGGCCTGCAGGCCGCGCTGACGCGGCTGCAGGGCAATTTCGTGCGTGGGCGCGCCGACCGGGTCGCGGAGTTCGGCAACTACGAGGAGATGCGCGGCGCCGCGGCGGCGATCCGCGACCGCGCGCTCGCCAGCCTCGATCTGTACCTCGAGGAATTCGAACGCAACGCCACCGCGCGCGGCGCCGTGGTGCATTGGGCCGAGACGCGCGAGGACGTCAACCGCATCGTGTGCGCGATCGCGCGGCAGAACGGCGTGCGCAAGGCCGTCAAGTCCAAGTCCATGGTCACCGAGGAATGCGCGCTGAACGACGCGCTGGAGGCGGCGGGCGTGGAGGTGGTTGAAACCGATCTCGGCGAATATATCCTGCAGCTTGCGCGCGAGCCGCCTTCCCACATCGTCGCGCCCGTGGTCCACAAGACGCTGGGTGAGGTATCCGATCTGTTCGAGGAAAAGCACCGCAAGCCGCGCAAGACCGACATCGCGCAGCTCACGCGCGAGGCGCGCGAGATGCTGCGCGGGCATTTCCTGACCGCCGACATGGGCATCTCCGGCGCGAATTTCCTCATCGCCGAGACCGGCTCGACGCTGATTGTGACCAACGAAGGCAACGGGCGCATGGTCACCACGCTGCCGCGCGTGCACGTGGCGATTACCGGCATCGAGAAAGTGGTGCCGACCCTGGAGGACGTGGCGACGCTGGTGCGGCTGCTCCCGCCGCACGGCACCGGGCAGACCATCTCCAATTACGTGTCGGTGACGACCGGGGTAAAAAGCGCGGCCGACGCAGATGGGCCGCAGCGCTTCCACGTCATCCTGGTGGACGGCGGCCGCACCGGGCTTATCGGCGGGGAGATGCAGGCAATGCTGCGCTGCATCCGCTGCGGCGCGTGCATGAACCATTGTCCCGTCTACCAGAGCGTGGGCGGCCACGCTTATGGCTGGGTCTATCCGGGACCTATGGGCTCGGTGCTGACCCCGAGCTATGTCGGGCTGGAGAACGCGCCCGATTTGCCCAACGCCGCGACGTTCTGCAACCAGTGCGGCGTCGTCTGCCCGGTCAAGATTCCGCTGCCCGACCTGATGCGGAAGCTGCGCGAGCGCCAGCACGAGCGCCGGCTCAAGCCGTGGACCGAGCGGGCGGCGCTCGCGGCGTGGAGCTGGGTCGCTCGGCGCCCGGCGATCTATGCGATGATGAGCGCCTTCGGCGCGCGCTGGCTTGCGTGGATGGGCGGCGCCGACCGCCGCATACGCCGCCTGCCTTTCGGCGGCGGCTGGACTGCCGGGCGCGACCTGCCCGCGCCGCAGGGCAGGACTTTCAGAGAGCTGTACAGGAGATCGCAGTGAACAA
>DATFVY010000185.1:0-6827 GCA_035259925.1 Burkholderiales bacterium | reverse complement strand
GGCACGATCACCCTCGCCGCCTCCGCTTCCGACAACGTCGGGGTCGCCGGCGTGCGCTTCCGGATCGACGGCGTCAACCTCGGCGCCGAGGACACCAGCGCGCCCTATTCGATATCGTGGAACACGACCGGCGTGGCCAACGGCTCGCATACGGTAACCGCCGTCGCCCGCGACGCCGCGGGCAACACGAGAACTTCCGCCGCGGTCACGGTCACTGTCTCCAACGCGCCGCCTGCCGACACCACGCCACCGACGGTGTCGATCACTTCACCGGCGAACGGCGCCACCGTGTCCGGGACAATAACGGTCAGCGCCAACGCTGCGGACAACGTCGGAGTCGCCGGGGTCCAGTTCTTCCTGGATAGCCTCGACAATCCGCTGGGCCCGGAAGACGCCTCGGCTCCGTACCAGGTTTCCTGGAACACGGCTACCGTCAGCAACGGCCAGCACGTCATCGCGGCTGTCGCGCGCGATGCCGCAGGCAACCGCACGACCTCCTCCGCGATCACCGTCACCGTCTCCAATGGCGGCGGCACCACCCGCTTCGAGGAGAGCAGTCCCGCCGTCAGCGCGAGCCCCGCCGCAGCCTGGGTCGTGCGTGGCGCGGAGGTGGCGTCCTTCAGCGGCGGAGTCGCCGGCAGTTCCGATGCGGCCGGGGCAACGGTGACGTTCACCTTTACCGGCACGGGGCTGAGCTGGATCGGCCTCAGGTGCAACATCTGCGGGATTGCGAACGTGTCCATCGATGGCGGAGCACCGACCGTGGTCGACACAGCCGGTCCCGCTGCCCCGGGCACCCCGGGGCTCGCCTCGGCATCCGTGTTCGCGGTGTCCGGTCTCTCCGCCGGGAGCCACACGCTGGTCATCACGGTCACGGGCAACAGCAGCTCGAGTGGCGCCCACGTCATCGTCGATGCGTTCGACGTGGGCGGGTCCGGCGCCGCGCCCGCCGCGACCCGGATCGAGGATACCGATCCGGCCGTGAGCTACGCCGGGACCTGGATCCGCCTGAACGATCCGCGCGGCACCAACGGCACCGGCTCGGAATCCCGCACGGCGGGCGACCGGGCAACCTTCAGCTTCACGGGAACCGGGGTGCGCTGGATCTCGTTCGGCAACAACAACAACGGCATCGCCCGCGTCTTCCTGGACGGGGCCCTGGTGGGCGAGGTGGATACCTTCAGGCCCGCCCAGCAACCCCAGATCGAGGTGTTCAGCGCCACGGGGCTCACCCCGGGACCTCACACCCTGGTCATAGAGGTGACGGGGACGGCCAATCCGTCATCGACCGATCTGTGGGTGATTATCGACGCGTTCGACGTGACGCCCTAAGACCCGGGGGCCGAGAAGCGTCTCAGATACTAGGTCTCAGGTACTGCGTCTCAGATACTGCGCCTTATCTGCGACGCTCTATCTGGGACGCTTTACCTGGGACGCCTTATCCGTTCGCTACTCCACGAGCTGGTGCTTGACGGCGTACTGCACCAGCTCGGCGTTTGACGACAGCCCCAGCTTGCGCAGGATGCGCACCCGGTAGGTGCTGACCGTGCTCGGGGAGAGGAACATTTCCTTCGCGATGCGGTTGATCGGCTTGCCCGAGGCGAGCATCCACATCACCCGGTACTCGCGATCGGACAGCGTCTCGTGGGGCGGCTTCTGGGCTTCCGGCGCCAGTTCCACGGCGAGCCTTTCGGCCAGCGCGGCGCTCACGTACTTGCCGCCGGTCACGACCTTGCGGATGGCGGCGGCCAGCTCCTCTCCCGCGCTTTCCTTGTTCATGTAGCCGGCGCCGCCCGCCTTCAGGACCCGGCGGGCGTGCAACTCCTCCGGGTGCATGCTCAGCACCAGCACCGGGCGCTGCGGGAATTCGCGCTTCATCTCCGCAAGCAGCTCCAGCCCGCTGCGCCCTGGCATCGAGTAATCCAGCACGGCGACATCCCATTCGAGCCGGCGCGCGAGCTCCAGGGCCTCGTTGCCGTTCTTCGCCTCGCCCACCACCGTCATGTCGGAGTCGGTGGCGAGGATCTGTTTCAGGCCGTGGCGCACCACGGGATGATCGTCGGCAATCAGCACTTTCATCGGTCGATACCTCCAGCTAGGTCAGGATACGCCCTTTCACGGCCTGGCGCCGGGCAGCAGCACGACCACCCGCGTGCCTTTGCCCCGGCTTCCACTGATCTCAATCCTGCCGTCGAACGGCAGCACGCGCTCGCGCATGCCCAGCAGTCCCAGGGACCGGGGGTCGTGGATGGTGCCGGGCGTTATGCCCTTGCCATTGTCCCGCACCTCGAGCGTGAATCTCGTGTCATCGCGCCGCATCGAGACATCCACCCGCGTCGCGTTGGCATGGCGCGCCACGTTCGTGAGAACTTCCTGGAAGATGCGGAACACCGCGGTCGATCGCTCCATGTCGAGCCCGTCGCTGTCGGGCGGCACGTCGACCAGGCAGCGGATCCCCGTGCGCTGCTGGAAATCCCTGGCGTGCCACCCGATCGCGGCGGCGAGCCCGGCCTCGTCCAGCAGCTCCGGCCGCAGCCCCGAGGCGATCTTGCGCACGGAGTGTATGGTTTCGTCGATCAGCAGGAACATCGAGCCGATCTTCTTCACCAGCGGCTCCTGGTCGGGCTGCAGCTTGCCCACCACCCATGTCAGGTCCATCTTGAGCCCGGTCAACGCCTGGCCCAGCCCGTCGTGAACCTCACGCGCGATGCGGATCTGCTCCTCCTCGCGCACCGACTGCAGGCGCGCGGCCAGCGCGCGCAGATTCTCCTGCGACTCCCGCAGGCGCTGCTCGGTCAGCTTGTGCTCCGCGATTTCCCGGAGCAGGGCGGCGTTCTTGGCATGGAGCTCGACGAATACCGAAACCTTGGATTTCAGCACCCGCGGGTCGAGCGGCTTGACGATGTAGTCGACCGCTCCCACCTCGTAGCCGCGGAACACCGACCCCACGTCTTCGTAGGCGCCGGTGATGAAGATGATCGGAGTATGCCGCGAGCGCTGGCGCTCCCGTATCAGCTTCGCCGTCTCGAAGCCGTCGACGCCGGGCATGCGCGCATCGAGCAGAATGACCGCGAAATCCTCCTTGAGCACGCAGCGCAGGGCCGCCTCCCCGGAGTTCGCCAGCACCAGGTTCTGCCCCAGGCCCTGCAACACCTCCTGCAGCGCCTTGAGGTTGCCCTGATCGTCATCGACGATCAGGATGCTGGCGACCGACGCCGCCGGGATCATCTCCCGCGAAGTTGGATTGCCCATGTCCAATGTGACCCTCCCGAAAGTATCCCCCAAAACCGTCCGACCGGCATTACCCGGCCGTCCACACCCTCAGCAGCGACAGCAGCTGCTCCGTGTTCACGGGCTTGGACAGGTAATCCGAGGCGCCGGCCTCGATGCATTTCTCGCGGTCGCCTTTCATCGCCTTCGCGGTGATCGCGATGATGGGCAGGTCCTTGTAGGCGTCGAGCTTGCGCATGATGCGTATGGTGTCGTAGCCGTCGAGCTCGGGCATCATGATGTCCATCAGCACGGCATCGATGTCGGGCGTGTTGGTGAGCACCTCGATCCCGTCCTTGCCGTTCTCGGCGTTGTAGATGACCATGCCCTGCTGCTCCAGCACGCTGGTGAGGGCGAAGATGTTGCGGATGTCGTCGTCGACGATCAGCGCCCTCTTCCCGGCGAGCTCCGACGTGGATCTCGCATGCTGCGCCAGCAGCCGGCGCGTCTTCTGGGGAAGATTGCCCAACGCCTGATGGAGAAACAGCGTGGTCTGCTCGAGGACGGCCTCGGGCGTGACGGCCTTCTTGAGGATCACGATCTCCGCCAGCCGGCGCAGCTTGTCCTGCTCGCCCCGGCTCAGGTCCTCCGCCGCGTACATGACGATGGGAACCTCGCTGGCCCGCTGCACCCTGGCGAATCTCCTGAGCAGCTCGATCGCGCTCATGTCGCTCAGCGCAGGTCCGACCACCACGCAGTCGTAGCGGCTGCGCTGCAGCGCCTCGAGGGCTTTCTTCCCGCTTTCGACTTCGGTGATCCTGATGCCGTTTTCGTGCAGCGCCTCGGCGATGCCCGCCCGCAGCGCGCCGTCACCGTTGGCGACGAGCAGCGTCCTCACCTCGCGCTCGATGAAATGGCGCGTTCGCGCCAGAGCCTCCTGCAGCACTTCCTTCGCCGCCGGCTTCTGCACGACGCCCAGCGCGCCCATGTGGAAGCAGCGTTGCGCTGAATCGGTCACCGAGATCACGTTGACCGGGACATGCCGGGTTTCCGGATCGTGCTTGAGCTGGTCCAGCAGGGCCCAGCCATCCATGTCGGGCAGCCGCAGGTCGAGAGTGATCGTGTCCGGCATGAGCTCCCTCAACAGTTGCAGCGCCGCCGCGCCGTCGAGGGCGATCACGCCCTTGAAGCCGCTCTCGCGCACCACGTCGAGCAGCGCGGACGCAAAGCGGGCATCGTCCTCCACGATCAGCACGACGCGGTCATCGGGCCGGATGTCGTCGCGATCGTCGCGCACCGCCGGCCGCGCGCCCGACGACAGTGCGGTCCTGAACGTAGTGCGGCTGCGCTCCCCATGAGCGGGCTCGATGTGTACCTGGGTCTGGGCCCGCGCCTGCGGCGCAGCCAGCAACTGGGCCGTTCTATCATCGGCGGCCGCACGATAGGTGAGCGGCAGGTAGAGCGTGAACGTGCTGCCCTTGGCGGGAGTGCTGGCGACGTGGATCTCGCCCCCGAGCAGACGCGCCAGCTCCCGGCTGATGGAAAGCCCCAGCCCGGTGCCGCCGAAGCGGCGGCTGGTGGTGCCGTCGGCCTGCTGGAACGGCTCGAAGATGCTCTGCTGCTTGTTCGCGGGAATTCCCACGCCGGTGTCGGTCACCGAAAACGCCACCACCGTTTCCGCCGCATCCAGCTGGGGATGGCCGGCGGTCCAGCCCGATTTCGCCGCGGCCACCTGCAGCAACACGCTGCCGTGCTCGGTGAACTTGAACGCGTTGGACAGGAGGTTCTTGAGGATCTGCTGCAGCCGCTTCTCGTCGGTCTGCATGGCCGCCGGGAGTCCCGCAGCGACCCTGACATCGAAAGCCAGTCCCCTGCCGTTGGCCACCTGGCGGAAGGTGCGCTCGACGTACTCGTGGAGCTCGGAGAAGCCCTGGGGCTCGATGTTGAGCGTGACGGTGCCTGATTCGATCTTGGCGAGATCGAGTATGTCGTTGATGATCGAGAGCAGGTCCGTGCCGGACCCGTGGATGGTCTGCGCGTACTCGATCTGTTTCGGCAACAGGTTGCTGTCCGGGTTGTCGGCCAGCATGCGCGCCAGGATCAGCAGGCTGTTCAGGGGCGTGCGCAGCTCGTGCGACATGTTGGCCAGGAACTCGGACTTGTAGCGCGAGGAAAGCGCGAGCTGCTCCGCCTTCTCTTCCAGCGCCGCCTTGGCCTGCTCGATTTCCCGGTTCTTGTACTCCACCTGTCGCATCTGGTCCGAGAGCTGTCGCGCCTTTTCCTGCAGCTGCTCGTTCGTGCGCTGCAGCTCCTCCTGCTGCTTCTTGAGCAGCCCCTCCGAGTTCTGCAGGTTGACGGCCTGCTGCTCCAGCCGGTCGTTGGTCATCTTCAGCTCTTCCTGCTGGCTTTGCAGCTCCCGCGTCAGGCTCTGCGACTGCTGGAGCAGGTCCTCGGTTCTCATGCTGGACTCGATCGTGTTGAACACGATGCCGATGCTTTCCGTGAGCTGGTCGAGGAACGAGAGATGCGTCTCGCTGAACGTCCCGAGCGACGCCAGCTCGATGACCGCCTTGACTTCGTCCTCGAACAGCACCGGCAGCATGATGATGGTCGAGGGTGCCGTCGCTCCCAGCACCGAGCCGACCTGGAGATAGTCGTGGGGAACGTTGGTGAGCACGATGCGCTTCTTCTCGTACGCGCACTGGCCGATGAGCCCGTCGCCGATGCGCAGGGACTTGGGCAGGCCCTTGCCCGGCATCGGCGCGTAGGCTGCGATCAGGTCGAGACGCAGCTCGTCGCCGCGCGCGGGCTGCGCGTAGATCACGCCCTGCTGGGCGCCCACCAGCGGGGCGAGCTCCGAGAGGATGAGCTTGGATACGGTGACCAGGTCGCGCTGCCCCTGCAGCATGCGGCTGAAATTCGCGAGGTTGGTCTTGAGCCAGTCCTGGTCGGTGTTCTTGCGCGTGGTGTCGGCAAGGTTGTGAATCATCTCGTTGATGTTGTCCTTCAGGGCCGCCACTTCCCCCTGCGCCTGCACCGTGACCGACTGCGTCAGGTCGCCCTTGGTCACGGCCGTCGCCACTTCCGCGATCGCCCGCACCTGGCCGGTCAGGTTGGCCGCCAGCTGGTTCACGTTGTCGGTCAGGTCGCGCCACAAGCCCGCGGCCCCGGGGACCTTGGCCTGGCCGCCCAGCTTGCCCTCGATGCCCACCTCGCGCGCGACGTTGGTGACCTGGTCGCCAAACGTCGCCAGGGTGTCGATCATGCCGTTGATCGTGTCCGCCAGCGCCGCGATCTCGCCCTTGGCTTCGAACACGACCTTGCGCTTGAGGTCGCCTTTCGCGACCGCGGTCACGGTGTGCGCGATGTTTCTCACCTGGCCGGTGAGGTTCGCTGCCATCGAGTTCACGTTGTCGGTGAGGTCCTTCCACGTGCCCGCCACCCCCGGCACCTGCGCTTGCCCGCCGAGCCTGCCCTCGGTGCCCACCTCGCGCGCCACCCGCGACACTTCCGAGGCAAACGCATTGAGCTGGTCCACCATCGTGTTGACCGTGCTCTTCAGCGCCAGAATCTCGCCCTTCACATCCACCGTGATCTTCTTCGAGAGGTCGCCCTTC
>DATFVY010000184.1:0-8490 GCA_035259925.1 Burkholderiales bacterium | reverse complement strand
GCTGATCCAGTACCCGCTGTGGCTGGGCAAGGGCAGCTGGCTCAGGGTGTGGGAAGTGGACCAGCAGATCCGGGCTCAGCGCGAAACCAACCGGCAGCTGAAGGCGCGCAACGACGGCCTGGAGGCGGAAGTGCGCGATCTCAAGGTCGGCGTGGAGGCGATCGAGGAGCGGGCGCGGAGCGAGCTCGGCATGATCCGGCACGACGAGATCTTCTTCCAGGTGCTGGAAGCCGCGCGTCCCGCCGCTCCCGCGGGACCCGCCGAGCGCTGAAATGACCGCATCCGGCGCAGCGGCGCAGGCGCGGCTCCTGGATGGCACCGCGGCAGCCCGCGAAATCCATTCACGGTTGAAGGAACGGGTCGCGGCGCTCGGCCGCATACAGGTGCGGCCGCGGCTTGCGGCCGTGCAGGTCGGGGACGACCCTGCTTCCAGGATCTACCTTCGCAACAAGGTGCGGGCCTGCGATGAGGCCGGCGTCGCTTCGGAAGTGCACCCTCTGCCCGCCGACTGCGCGCCCGCCGCGCTGCTGACTCTGCTGGAACAGCTCAATCACGACGCGCGCGTTCACGGCATCCTGCTGCAGTTGCCGCTGCCGAAGCAGCTCGATGCCGCGCAGGTCACGCAGGCCATCGCGCCCGCGAAGGACGTCGACGGACTCACGTGGGCCAGCCTGGGCGCGCTGGTCGGGGGCCATCCGGGCTTCGAGCCGTGCACTCCAAGCGGCGTCATCGTGCTGCTGGAACGCGCAGGCGTCACGCTCGAGGGGCGCCACGCGGTCGTGGTCGGGCGCAGCGCCATCGTGGGCAAGCCCATGGCGCTCATGCTGATCGCGCGCGGCGCCACCGTTACCGTTTGTCACACCCGCACGCGTGACCTGGCGGAGCATACGCGCCGTGCCGATATCCTGGTGGTGGCGGCAGGCCGCGCCGGACTGGTTACGGGCAGAATGGTGAAGCCCGGCGCAGCCGTCGTGGACGTCGGGATCAACCGGCACGGCGATGGCAAACTCTCCGGCGACGTGGATTTCGCGTCGGTCAGCGCCGTCGCGGGCTGGATCTCCCCCGTCCCAGGCGGCGTAGGCCCGATGACCGTCGCCATGCTGATATCCAACACCGTGACGGCCGCCGAGCGGGCCGGCGCGGCGTAGAACGGGAACGAGGGGAGTATCCCCTCGTGCACCCCTGGCTCAGTTGGCCGAGGTAGACAGGAACAAGGGGATGCCCCCCCCGTGCACCCCTAGCTCAGCTGGCCGAGGTAGACAGGAACGAGGGGATGCTCCCCTCGTGCACCCCTACTTCAGCTGGCCGAGGGGGACGGAGTGCTCAGCAGGAGAACATGTTGGAGAAGTTGAACAGCATCTCGGCGCTGAAGTAGCCGCGGAATCCCAGGTAGGTTACCCACGCGGCCAGTGCCACCAGCATCAGCCACACCAGGATGCGCCGGGCTTGAGTCATGCGGGCGTTGAGCATGGGCGCGCCTCAACAGGATTTTCTCACAACGCCCGGCAATGTTCGCCGGTCGGCGCGGCGCATAAGCAAGGAACACAGTGTTATGAGGTCGGCTCGGCCCGGTTGATATAATTTCCGGTTTTAATCCGACGGTTACACTTGGCTGCACCCACTATCCCGGGGTTGGCTTTCGGCGTCACCTTCGACGATCTCTACGATCGCGAGGGCCTGCTCAAGCTCGATCAGCGCTTCCTCGCCGAACTGGCGCGGGATGATGCCGCGCTGCACGAGCGGCTGGCGCGCGCCCGCGACGAGCCCGGGGCGCTCGCGGCGAAGCAGGAGTCCGAGCTGCTGTTGTCGCTGGCGCCGCATCTCGACCGGTTCATCGCGCGCCTCTTCGCCATCGAGGCGGAGGTCAAGGCGCTTTCTGCGCGTCATCTAGAGGTCGTGCCGCTGTATGGAATCAAGCGGCAATTCGTGCAGCGCAAGGCGATGCACGGATTCAAGCCGCAGGAAGCTGCCGCGCTCGATGGAGCAGCGCTCGCGCGCGAGCTCGAGCGGACGTTCCGCGAGCCGCTCACCGAGCTGGCGTTCGCACGCCACGTCGGCGAGTGGCAGAAGGATGAAGCCGCACATGCGGCCGAGCTCGACGTGGCACTACGCTACGCGGCGTGGGCGTCGCTCACCGCGGAGGGACGCACCCGGCACGGCCGCGGCGTGCTGTTCAAGGCGCCGCACAAGCTCGACCCCCAGCGGCTGGTGCCGGTCGTCACGGACGAGTCGGCCGGCTACAAGAGCCATGCCCTTGAAGCGACGCGGCTGCGTCGCCGCGACGGCTTCAAGCTCACGGACCCAGGCACCGATCTCGTCGGCGCGCTGGACGAGGCGCACTACTGCATCTTCTGCCACGAGCAGGGCAAGGACTCGTGCTCCAAGGGCCTGAAAGAGAAGGGGGGCGCCGCCGCCGGAGCCGCCGCGTTCAAGAAGAGCGCGCACGGCGTGACGCTCGCCGGGTGCCCGCTGGAGGAGAAGATCTCGGAGTTCCACAAGGCCAAGAGCGAAGGCGTCGCGATCGGCGCGCTTGCGATCATCTGCGTGGACAACCCCATGGCGGCGGCGACCGGCCACCGCATCTGCAACGATTGCATGAAGTCCTGCATCTACCAGAAGCAGGAGCCGGTCAATATCCCGCAGGCCGAGACGCGCACGCTGAAGGACGTGCTCGAGCTGCCCTGGGGGTTCGAGATCTATTCTCTGCTCACGCGCTGGAACCCGCTCAACCTGCGCGCGCCGTACCCCAGGCCCCCCAGCGGCAAGCGCGTCCTGATTGCCGGCATGGGACCGGCTGGAATCGCGCTCGCGCACTACCTCATGAACGAGGGCCACACCGTCGTCGGCATCGACGGCCTCAAGATCGAGCCGCTGCCGCCAGGGTTGTCCGGCGTGGATGCCGGTGGCAAGCGCGTGCCGTTCTGGCCGGTGCGCGACGTGCGTGAGCTCTACGAGAGCCTCGACCGCCGCATGATGGCGGGCTTCGGCGGCGTCGCCGAGTACGGCATCACGGTGCGCTGGGACAAGAACTTCCTCAAGGTGCTGCGGCTGCTGCTCGAGCGCCGGCGCCAGTTCGCGCTCTACGGCGGCGTGCGCTTCGGGGGTACCATATCCGCCGAAGAGGCTTTCGCCACGGGCTTCGATCACGTGGCACTCGCCATCGGCGCGGGGCGGCCCACGGTACTCGATATGCCTAACGGGCTCGCGCGCGGAGTGCGGGCCGCGTCGGATTTCCTGATGGCGCTGCAGCTCACCGGTGCGGCGAAGCCGGATTCCCTCGCCAACATGCAGCTGCGGCTCCCGGTGGTGGTGGTGGGCGGCGGCTTGACGGCGATCGACACCGCCACCGAGTCCCTCGCGTACTACCCGTTGCAGGTCGAGAAATTTCTCAAGCGCTATGAGCTGCTCGCCCGCGAGCACGGGGAAGCGGCTGCGCAGGTCGTGTGGAACGAGGAGGAGCGGGAAATCGCCGGGGAGTATCTCGCGCACGCACGCGCCTTGCGTGCCGAGCGCATGCGGGCAATTGCGGAGGAACGCGAGCCGCGGGTCCTTGAGCTGCTGCAGTCGTGGGGCGGCGTCACCATTGCCTATCGCAGGCGACTGGTCGACAGCCCGTCTTACACGCTCAACCACGAGGAGGTCCACAAGGCGCTGGAGGAAGGGACACGCTTTGCCGAGGGCCTGACCCCGTTGAGCGTCGACGTGGACGAGCGCGGCCATGCCCGTGCACTGCGCGTCTCGGTGCAGGAGCGCGGCGAGGACGGAAAGTGGAGCGAAAAGCGACGCGCCGAGCTTGCCGCGCGGACGATACTGATTGCAGCCGGCACCCAGCCCAACACGGTGCTCGCGCGCGAGGACACGGATCACTTCCGCCTCGACGGGCGCTATTTCCAGGCCTGCGACGAGAACGGCCAGCCCGTGCCGGCCGAGAAGGCGATCTCCAAGCCGCAACAAGTGCGCGTGCTCATGTCGCAGCGCCCTGATGGCCGCTTCATGAGCTATTTCGGCGACGTGCACCCTTCGTACTTCGGCAACGTGGTGAAGGCGATCGGCAGCGCGAAGCAGGGCTACCCGACGGTAAGCCGCGTGCTGGATCAGGTTCGGCCGGCGCTGGCGGAATCCGACACGGAATTCATGGCCCGACTCGACGGAGATCTGCGGGCAACGGTGCACGAGGTCAACCGGCTGACGCCGCTCATCGTGGAAGTGGTGGTGCGGGCACCTCTGGCGGCGCGCCGCTTCCGCCCCGGGCAGTTCTACCGCCTGCAGAACTACGAAGCGCTCGCGCCGCGCTCCGACGGGACGCGGCTCATGATGGAAGGCATCGCGCTGACGGGCGCCTGGGTGGATCCCGGGCGTGGCCTGATTTCGCTCATCACCCTCGAGATGGGCGGCTCTTCGGACCTGTGCGTCGTGCTCAAGCCGGGAGAGCCCGTGGTGGTCATGGGGCCGACCGGTTCACCGACGGAGATCGTGCCCGGCGAGACCGTGGTCCTCGCGGGCGGCGGGCTGGGCAATGCGGTGCTGTTCTCGATCGGGCAGGCGATGCGGCGTGCCGGGGGCCGCGTGCTCTACTTCGCCGGTTACAAGCACATGAACGACCGCTACAAGATCGCCGAGATCGAGGCAGCGGCCGATGTCGTGGTGTGGTGCTGCGACGAGGAGCCGGGCTTTACGCCGGCCCGGCCGCAGGACCGGTCGTTCGTGGGGACCATCGTGCAGGGCATCCATGCCTACGCGATCGGCAACCTCGGCGCGCCGGCCATTCCGCTCAAGGACGCCGACCGCATCATCGCGATCGGCTCGGACCGCATGATGGCGGCGGTGGCGCGGGCGCGGCACGGCGTTCTCAAGCCTTTCCTCAAGCCCGGCCACCGCGCGATCGGATCGATCAACTCGCCGATGCAGTGCATGATGAAGGAGATCTGCGCGCAATGCCTCCAGCCGCACGCCGACCCGCAGACGGGCAAGGTGAGCTACGTCTTTTCCTGCTTCAACCAGGACCAACCCCTCGACCGCGTGGACTGGCCGGGGCTGGATGCGCGGCTGCGCCAGAACTCGGTGCAGGAAAAGCTCGCCGCGGAGTGGATAGACCACTGCCTGGTGCGACTGGGCACCCGGCAAATGCAGCGTATCTAGTCGCGACCGCCCGCGCGCAGCACCGACCCCAGCGTTCCGACCAGCTCGTCGATCTGCTGCTTGCTGATGATGAGCGGCGGGGACAGGGCGATGATGTCGCCGGTAGTGCGGATCAGCACGCCCTCTTCGAAGCACTTCACATAAGTCCTGAACGCGCGCTCCGCGGGGCGGCCCGGCTTGGGCGCAAGTTCGAGCGCGGCGACCATGCCCATGTTGCGGATGTCGATGACGTGGGGCATCTCGCGTAGCTGGTGCACCGCCTCCTGGAAATAGGGCGCGAGTTCGCGCCCGCGCTCGAACAGCTTCTCCTCCTCGTACAAGTCGAGCGTCGCTTCAGCAGCCGCGGTGGCGAGCGGGTGGCCCGAATAGGTATAGCCGTGGGCCAGTTCGATCGAATCGGGTGGCGCGGCGTTGACGATGGTTTCGTAGATGCCGCGGCGCACGATGACGGCTCCCATGGGCACCGTGCCGTTGGTCACGCCTTTCGCCAGCGTGATCATGTCAGGCACGACGCCTGCGGCCTCCGCGGCGAAACAGGGGCCGATGCGACCGAAGCCGGTGATGACCTCGTCGAAAATCAGCAATAGCCCGTGCTTGTCGCAAATCTGGCGCAGCCGCGCGAGATAGCCCTTGGGCGGCACCAGCACACCGGCCGACCCCGCCATCGGCTCGACGATGACCGCCGCGATATTGGAAGCGTCGTGCAGCGGGATGATGCGGTTCTCCAGCTCGTCGGCGAGATGCGCGCCCCATTCCGGCTGGCCGCGACTGAAGGCGTTGTGGCGCAGGTCATGGGTATGGGAGAGATGGTCCACGCGGGGCAGCAGGCTGCCGAAGGCCTTGCGGTTCGCCGGCATGCCGCCGACGGACATGCCGCCGAAGCCCGCCCCGTGGTAGCCGCGCTCGCGGCCGACCAGGACACTGCGCTGCCCCTCGCCGCGCGCGCGATGGTAGGCGAGGGCAATCTTGAGCGCGCTGTCCACTGCCTCCGAGCCCGAATTCGTGAAGAACGAATGGTCGAGGTCACCTGGCGCGAGCCGCTTCAGCCGCTCGGCGACCCGGAACGCGCCGGGGTGCCCCATCTGGAACGCCGGGCTGTAGTCCATGGCGCCCGCCTGCGCGCGGATCGCCTCCACGATCGTCGGCCGGCAATGCCCGGCGTTGACGCACCACATGCCCGAAGTGCCGTCCAGCAGCTGGCGGCCGTCCTCGGTGAGGTAATGCATGTCCTTCGCGCCGACGACGAGGCGCGGCGCCGCCTTGAAAGCGCGGTTCGCCGTGAACGGCATCCAGTACGGGTCGAGGGGATAGTCGCGGGGGGGCATGGGCTGGTTCGTTGGGCGGGGTTGCAGAAAGGGCATGAGGAGATACCCCCTCATGCTTCCCTGCATCAGGCAGGGACCCTCGGGGAGTATTTTGCCAGCGCCACCGGCGTTCGGCCATACTGCGACACCCGTGACGATCTTCCTGCCGCGCCTGGTCGCGCTACTGCTGCTGCCCGCGCTGGCCCTGGCCCAGCCGGTGGTGCATGTCGGGTCCAAGCGCTTTACCGAGTCCTACATCCTGGCCGAGATCGTCGTGCAGACGGCGGAGGCTGCGGGAGAGGCCCGCGCGCAGCATCACCAGGGACTCGGCAATACCGCGATCCTGTTCGCGGCGCTGAAAAACGGCGCCATCCACGCCTATCCCGAGTACACCGGCACTATCGCTCTCGAGCTGCTGGGCCTGGCCCAGGTGCCCTCGCTGGCGGAGCTCAACCGCGCGCTGGCGGCGCATGGTGTGGCGGCGGGGGTGCGACTGGGCTTCGGCAATGCCTACGCGCTGGCGATGCTCGACGCGCGCGCGGAGCAGCTCGGCATCCGGCGCATATCCGACCTGGCACGCCATCCCGGGCTCAGGCTGGCGCTGTCCCAGGAGTTCCTCAAGCGCAGGGACGGCTGGCCGGCGTTGCAGCAGGCGTACACCCTGGAATTCAAGGACGTCCGTGGCCTCGATCACGGCCTCGCGTATGAGGCGTTGGCCCGGGCCCAGGCGGATGTGGTGGACGCCTACGCGACTGATGCGAAGGTCGTGCGCGACCGGCTGCGCTTGCTCGAGGACGATCGCGGCTTTTTTCCCACCTATGAAGCGGTTATTCTCTATCGGCGGGATTTACCCCAGCGGTTTCCGCGTTCCTGGAGCGCGCTGCAGCAGCTGGAGGGCCGTATCAGCGTTCAGCAGATGGCGCGGATGAACGCCGCGGCGGAGCTGGCGGCCATTCCCTTCTCCACCGTAGCCACTCGTTTTCTGGCGGACCCCCAGGCGCCCACCTGGCAGGAGGGCGGCGTCTCGCGTCGGGATTTTTTCAGGGCGCTCCTGGACCCCGACCTCGGGCGGCTGACGCTCCAGCACTTGCTGCTGGTCATGGCTTCGCTTGCGCTGGGAATCGCGGTTGGCATCCCCCTGGGGGTGTGGGCAGACCGCGGGCGACGGGCGCGGCCCTGGATACTGGGGATAGCCGGAGTGCTGCAGACGGTGCCCGCGCTGGCGCTGCTGGCCTTCCTCATAGCGGCGCTCGATCGGATCGGGACGCTGCCCGCGATCATCGCGTTGTTTCTCTATTCCTTGCTACCCATCGTGCGCGGCACGGAAGCGGGGCTCGCAGGCGTGTCGCGTGCCATGCGGCAATCCGCCACAGCCCTCGGATTGAGCGAGAGCGTGCGCCTGCGGCTGGTTGAGCTTCCGCTGGCGGCGAGATCCATACTTTCAGGCATCAAAACGGCCGCCGTGATCAATGTTGGCACTGCCACCATCGCCGCCTTTATCGGGGCGGGGGGGTATGGCGAAAGGATCGTCGCCGGGCTGGCGGTCAACGACCATGCCCTGTTGCTGGCGGGCGCCGTGCCGGCCGCCGCCATGGCGCTGGCCGTGCAATGGGGGTTCGACGCCCTGGACCGGCTGTTTATCTCCCCCGGACTGGGCGATCGGGGCTCCGGCGGGGGGTAGGCTCCCGGCCCGGGCGTCCCCATATACCCCTCCTGGACCGGCATTTCCGCACGGGACCGGAACCGGAGACCCCCGGTGACTGAACTAATTTTTATGAGCCCTGTCAGTGGGGTATCGATCAGACTTCGCGTTCCGCGCAAAGCGGTCGAGCGGCTATACTGTCGGTTTTTCCGACTGGCCGCCCGACCTGGATAACAACAAAGGTCAGGGACGGGTTCGATGACGGATCGCGAAGTCGATCAGCAGTTGGTCGAGCGCGCGCAGCACGGCGACAAGCACGCGTTCGAGTTGCTGGTCAGCAAGTACCAGCGGAAGCTTGCCCGGTTGCTGTCGCGCTTCATCCGGGACTCGACGGAGGTCGAGGAT
>DATFVY010000183.1:0-8661 GCA_035259925.1 Burkholderiales bacterium | reverse complement strand
CGCGCGTTGATGGGGGCGGCCGGCGCAATGCGGCTCATCCACGCGGAATCGGATGGCCTGCCGGGCATCGTCGCGGACCGCTACGGCGACACCATGGTGCTCCAGCTCAATAGCGCCGGGGCGGAACGCTGGCGCGAGACGATTGCCGATGCTCTGCTGGCGACCGACGGGACGAAGCGGGTCTGGGAGCGCTCCGACGCGGAGGTACGGCAGCTGGAAGGGCTGCGTCCGGTGACGGCGCCGCTGCGCGGCGCGGCCGAGCCGAAGCGGGTCGTGATCGAGGAAGAGGGGGTCCGCTTCGGGATCGACCTTGAGCAGGGGCACAAGACCGGCTTCTACCTCGACCAGCGCGACAACCGCCAGCAGCTGCGCGCCCTGGCCGCCGGCCGCGATGTGCTCGACTGCTTCTGCTACAGCGGCGGCTTCGCGCTGAACGCCGCCGCCGGCGGGGCGAGTTCAGTGGTCGGCGTGGACAGCTCGGCCGAAGCGCTCGCGCTCGCGCGCGGCAACGCGGAGCTGAACCAGCTGCCGCAGCCGGAATGGCTGCAAGGCGACGTGTTCGAATTGCTGCGGAAATTCCGCGATTCGAGGCGATCGTTCGACCTGGTCGTGCTCGATCCTCCCAAGTTCGCGCCGACCGCCGCGCACGCGGAGAAGGCGGCGCGCGCCTACAAGGACATCAACCTGCTCGCCTTCAAGCTGCTGCGGCCCGGCGGCCTGCTCATGACCTTCTCCTGCTCGGGCGGGGTGACGGCGGACCTGTTCCAGAAGATCGTCGCCGGGTCCGCGCTCGACGCCGGGACCGAGGCGCAGGTCGTCGCGCGCCTGAGCGCGGCGTCCGATCATCCGGTCGCGCTCAACTTTCCGGAAGGCGAGTACCTGAAGGGGCTGATCTGCCGCGTCGCCGGAGAGTGATGAAGTGACGCGGTGACGAAGTGACGGATCCGTTCCTCATCCCTTGGGGGGGACGGGGTCCGGCCCGCCGGGGTGCCACGGCCCGCAGCGGACGATGCGCCTGACCGCCAGCCAGGAGCCGCGGAGCGAACCATGGCGCTCGAGCGCCTCCTTCGCGTACTCCGAGCAGGTGGGGTAGAACCGGCACTGGCGGCCGAAGAACGGTGACAGCAGCAGCTGGTAAGCAGCAATCAGGCGCAGCAGCAGCCATCTCATCGGGCCAGTATACCGACCGGCCACGGCCTCTCCGGAACCTATTAGAATGCCTGCGCGTCACAGGAGCGGGAGCGGGAGCGGAGGCGCGGGCAGATGTTCGCGGTCGAGAATCTCAAGCATGCCTATGACGGGACGGAAGTCCTGAATGTCGCCGCGTGGCGAGCCGAGCAGGGCGCCCAATGGCTCGTGATCGGTCCCTCGGGCAGCGGCAAGACGACGCTGCTGCACGTCCTGGCGGGGATACTGCGCCCGTCCGCGGGCACCGTCGGGGTGGCGGGACAGGATCTCGCCGCGCTCGGCGCGCAGCAGCTCGATCGCTTCCGCGGGCAGCACATCGGCATCGTGCTGCAGCGGCTGCATCTCATCCCGAGTCTGCGTGTCATGGACAACCTGCTCCTCGCGCAGTACCTGGCGGGGCTGCCGCAGGACCGCGCGCGGGCCGGGGAAGTGCTGAAAACCCTCGACCTCGCCGGCAAGGAGGCCGCCTACCCCCATGAGCTGTCCTTCGGGCAGGCCCAGCGGGTCGCGGTGGCGCGGGCGGTGGTGAACCGGCCAAAGCTGCTGCTCGCGGACGAGCCGACCTCCAACCTCGACGATGCGCGCTGCCTGCAGGCGCTGGACCTGCTGCAAGCGATGGCTGCGGCGTGCGCCGCGACCCTGGTGATCGCGACCCACGATCAGCGCATCCGTGCGCGCATTCCGCGCCACTTTGAGCTGAAAGCCGCGGCATGAACCTGGCAACCGTCAGCCTGAGCTACCTCCGCGCGCGGCGCCTCAGCACGAGCCTCAACGTCCTGCTGCTGGCGCTGGGAATTGCCACCATTACGCTGCTCCTGCTCGCCACCTCCCAGCTCGAGGAGCGCATGCAGCGCGACGCGCGCGGCATAGACCTCGTGGTGGGCGCGAAGGGCAGCCCGATGCAGATCATCCTGTCCTCCATCTACCAGCTCGACGTGCCGACCGGCAACGTGTCCTGGCAGCAGGCGCAGGAGCTCGCGCGCCATCGCTTCGTGAAGAAGATCATCCCGCTCGCGATGGGCGACAACTATCGCGGCTTCCGCATCGTCGGCACTACCCATGACTACGTCGCGCACTACGGCGCGCGCCTCGCGCACGGCCAGCTGTGGAAGGCACCGCTCGAAGCCGTGCTGGGCGCGGAGGTGGCTGCGGGCAGCGGCCTCAGCGTTGGCGCCCATTTCGCCGGTGCCCACGGGATGGGGGGAGGCAGCGAGGGCGAGAAGGTGCACGACGAGCATCAATACAGGGTCGTCGGAGTGCTCGCGCCGAGCGGGTCCGTCGTGGACCGCATCGTGCTGACCTCCGTCGAGTCGCTGTGGGCGGTGCACGCGGAACAGTACGACATCAAGGACATCGCGCGCATCGGCGAGCTGATGTCGGACGAGGAGAAGGAATACACCGCGCTGCTGATCCAGTACGCCTCCCCGATTGCCGCCGCGTCCCTGCCGCGCTATATCAACCAGAACAGCGCGATGCAGGCCGCGTCCCCGGCCTATGAAATCACGCGGCTGTTCACCATCATCGGGGTCGGTGTCGACGTGCTGCGTGGATTCGCGGTGGTACTGATCCTCGCCGCCGGGCTGTCCGTGTTCATCGCGCTCTACAACGCGCTGTCCGAGCGCCGCTACGACCTCGCGGTGATGCGCGCGCTCGGCGCGTCGCCCGCGAAGCTCATGTCGCTCATGCTGTTTGAAGGCCTGCTGCTGGCGTTGATCGGGGCGGCGATCGGTATCGCGCTCGGGCACGCGCTGACCGGGCTGCTGGGCCTCGCGCTAACGCAGGCGAAGCAGGTATCGGTCAGTGGGATGACGTGGGTCAACGAAGAATTGTGGCTGATCGTGCTGGCACTCGGAGTCGGCGTGGTCGCGGCGCTGCTCCCCGCCTGGCGCGCCTATCGGACCGACGTCGCAGCGACCCTCGCGCGAGGCTGAGACAGACGTGATGGGTGATGAGTGACGGGTGACGGGGGAACTACCATGAAAGCTCTAATTACGGCATTTATCGCGGGCAGCCTGCTGGCGGCGCCTGCCGTACCCGCCGCGGAGAAGGCCCAGAAGGACGACCCGGCGCACGTGAAGCAGGACATACTCGACCATCGGGCGATGGCGGAAGCACATTTAAACGCGGCGAAATGCCTGGAATCGGGCAAACCCGAGAAGGAATGCCAGGCCCAGCTTGCCAAGGACTGCAAGGGGCTGGGCATCGGCAAGTATTGCGGGATGAAGCATCGCCATTGAGCGGACCCGCCCCGGCCGGGGAACCTGGGGTAGAATCAGCCACCTAACAACTACAACTCGAGGAGGCCGGACCTCAGCGTTTGCGACGCACGGAGGGAATTATGCGGTTTCTCATCGGATGTGCGGTTCTGGCGCTCGGCTTGCACGCCCCGGCGTGGGCCCAGGGCAAGGGTGTTCCCGGCAAGGATTTGTCCCAGAAGGACATGGCGACCATGGATACGCCGTTGCCGCCGTCGCCCTATGCCAGCAAGCCGTTACCCGAGGTGAAGGGCGTGGTTTCCTGGAAGACGCTCGCGGATGTCACCCCGGTGCGGCAGCAGGACCGCTTCATACCGCAGTTTTCCAAGGAAGTCGCCGCGCTCGACAAGAAGGACGTCAAGCTGCAGGGCTTCATGATGCCGCTCGATATGGGCGAGAAGCAGAAGCGCTTCCTGCTCGTCGCGATGCCGCCCTCCTGCGCGTTCTGCCTCCCCGGCGGTCCTGATCAGCTGGTGGAAGTGCTGGCCAAGAACCCCGTCAAGTACGGCTTCGATCCCATCGTCGTCTCGGGCAAGTTCGTCGTGCTGAAGGACGACCCGATGGGCCTCTACTACCGCCTGACCGACGCCATCGCGGTTTCCCAGTAGTGAATGTCTGACCGCAGCCGGCGGTCCCGCCGGATTTTCGTCGCGTTTCTCGCAGCAAGCATCGCTGCGCACGCCGCAGTTTTCGGCGTGCTGCCGCTCTTCACGCGCGGCTCCGACCCGGTTCCGGCCAGCGTGCTGCAGGTCACCCTGCTCGAGCCGGTGCCGCTACCCGTGGGGCCGCCCGAGCCGGCGCCGCAGTCGCGCGTGTCCTCGCAGCCCGACGCACAACCGGCGCGAAGCCTGTTTGAGTCGAGGCCGCGCCAGGCACCGCCGGCGCCGGCCCTGGCATTGTCCAAGCCGTTTGCCGATGAGTGGCGCTCGTTTGGCGTAGGTACCGACGTTCCGGATCCGGCCGCTGCGACGACGGCGGAAGCTGCTTCCCCGGCGCTGGTCGCCGTGGCGCCGGCCAGCGTCAACGCCGCCTACCTGCACAATCCGCTGCCCGGCTATCCTGCGGCGGCACGGCGCGCGGGCGAGCAGGGGACAGTGATGCTGCGGGTGCTGGTCAGCCGCGACGGCACGGCCGCGCGCGTCGAGATCGACAGGAGCAGCGGCTCACCGCATCTCGACGCCGCCGCACGCGAAACGGTCAAAGCCTGGCGTTTCGCGCCGGCGCGCCGGGGCGCCGAGGCGATCGAGTCATGGGTGGTGGTACCGGTCGTCTTCCGGCTGGAAGGCTCTTCCTAGAAGCGTGACAAGTGATGAGTGATAAGGCCCCGGCGCCCGCGCGGTAGAGACACCCGTCACCCCTCACCCATCACTCGTCACCGCGTCAGGACGAAAGGCCTGACGCCGAGCGCCTGGCTGACCCGATCGGCGTCGCGGCGCGCTTCGGCTTCCGCGGGGTAGGGCCCGGCATGCACGCGGAACAGGCCGTCGCGCGGGAAGATATGCAGGCTGCTCGCCAGCCAGTCCATCTGTGCTCTCATGCGCGCCAGGAAGGACTCGGCGTTCTCCCTCGACCCGAATGCACCCAGCTGCAGATAGTAGCCGGGCACTTCGGCCGCGAGCGGCGCTGCCGGTGCTGCTGACACGGGCGCGTCCATGGGCGGTGGCGGTGCCACCACGGGTTCGGGATCGCGCAACGGCGCGGCTGGCGCCGCTGCGGGCGCGGGCGGCGCGGCTACGGGAGCAGGCGGCGCCGAGGCGATCATGCCGCCCGAGGCATCCGGGAGTATGGCTTCCACCTCGACCATGGCGCTACCGCCCGCGAGCACGCCGATGCGGTGCGCGGCGGTGTACGAGAGATCGATGATACGGCCCTCGACGAAAGGACCGCGATCGTTGACGCGCAGCACCACGGATCTCCCATTCTTGAGATTGGTGACCCGAACGTAGCTCGGGATCGGCAGGGTCGTGTGTGCCGCGGTCATGGCGTACATGTCGTAGATCTCGCCAGACGAGGTCTGCTTGCCGTGGTAGCGGCGTCCGTACCAGCTGGCGATGCCGCGCGCCTTGTATGGGGCCAGAGCGGTCATCGGCGTGTAGCTCTTGCCCATGACGACGTAGGGGCGAGCAGTGCCGCGATTGATCGGCTCCACCCGCGGGACGGCGTCGGGGATGCTGTCGATGTTCGCCGGTGGGTTCGCTCCGGGACCGTCATCCAGGTAGTAGCCGCCGGGGCGCGTCGGCGCTTTCGTTACCGGTGCCGTGCCGCAGCCACCGATCATCCCGGCGAGCAGAGCCGCGATGATCCAGTGACGAGTGACGAGTGACGAGTGACGAGACTCTCCGCTGCCGGCGGATCCCCGCTGAATCCCGAATCCCGAATCCTTGATCCTCAAGTCTGCACGAGTTTCTTGTGGGAATGGATGCTCATCAGGATGCCGATCCCGATGCAGATCGATGCGAGCGAAGTTCCGCCGTAGCTGATGAGAGGCAGGGGCACGCCGACCACCGGGAGTATGCCGATCACCATCCCGATGTTGACGAAGGCGTAGGTGAAGAAGGTCAGCGTGATCGCGCCCGCCAGGAGCCGCGTGAACATCGTCGGCGCATTGGCGGTGATCAGCATGCCGCGCGAGATCACCGACAGGAACAGGCCGAGCAGCACCACGCAGCCCAGCAACCCGAACTCTTCGCCGAACACGGCGAAGACGAAATCGGTCGTGCGCTCGGGAATGAAATCGAGATGGGTCTGCGTGCCGGACAGCCAGCCCTTGCCGAGCCAGCCCCCCGAGCCGACCGCGATCGTGGACTGGATGGTGTGGTAGCCCGCGCCGAGCGGGTCCTGGCTCGGATCGAGCAGCATCAGGATCCGCTGCCGCTGGTAGTCGTGCAGCGCGCCCCACACGAACGGCAGGGAGCCGATGACGAGCGCGGCGAGCCCCGCGATGATGCGCCAGTGCAGACCGGCGAGAAACAGCACGAAGAACCCCGCCGCCGTGATGAGCACGGCGGTCCCGAGGTCCGGCTGCTTGACGATCAGCGCGATCGGGACCACCAGGATGAAGGTGGCGACGACGTAGTGCCGCAGCCGCAAGGCGGCCTCGTGGCGGTCGAAATACCAGGCCATCGCGAGCGGCACCGCGATCTTCATGAGCTCGGAGGGCTGGATGCGGGTAATGCCCAGGTCGAGCCAGCGCCGGGCGCCTTGTATCTTGTCGCCACCGACCGCGACGGCAACCAGCAGCAAGACCCCCAGGCAGTAGAGCGGCAACGCCAGCCGCGACAGGAAATGCGGCGGGATATTGGCGAAAACCCACAGCAGGCCGAGCGCAAACAGCATGTTGATCAGTTGCCCCGTGATGCGCATCGGGCTCAGGTTGGAAGCGCTGATCAGCACGGCAAGCCCGAGCGTCATCAATGCGACGACGAGACCCAGCAGCACGCCGTCGAGGTGCCGTGTCAGGTAGTGCTCGATCTGCCTAATGGCCGGATGCATGGTCTTCCCTCACGCGCCGCTCCGGCGCCGGCACCTTCCCGAGCAGATAGTAGTCGAGCACCTTGCGCGCCACCGGCGCCGCTGCCCGCGCACCGAACCCGGCGTTCTCCACGATCACCGCGAGCGCGATGCGGGGCTTTTCCGCCGGGGCGTAGGCGATGTAGAGAGAGTGATCGCGCAGCTGCTCGTGCACCTTGCTCTCGACGTACTTCTCGCCCTGCTTGATGCCGATCACCTGCGCCGTGCCGGTCTTGCCCGCGCTGACGTAGGCCGCGCCGGCGAAGGAGCGCGCCGACGTGCCCTCCTTGGCGACGCCGACAAGGGCGTTCTTGACCACCGCCAGGTGCTCCCGCTTCAAGTCCAGCGTCCGCGCCCGCTGCGACTCGATGAGGGTGCGCTCCTGCGCCCGGAAATCCTCGATGTGGCTCACGATGCGCGGCCGGTAGGCCACGCCGTCGTTGGCGAGAGTGGCGATCGCTTGGGCGAGCTGCAGCGGCGTGTAGGAGTTGTAGCCCTGGCCGATGCCGATGCTGATCGTCTCGCCGGGAAACCACTTCGTGTTGAAGCGGCGCAGCTTCCATTCCTGCGACGGCAGCACGCCTGCCGATTCGCCGCTGATGTCGATGCCGGTGCGCGAGCCGAAGCCGAACTGCGCCATGAATCGCGCGATGGCATCGATGCCGAGGTCGTTCGCGAGCATGTAGTAGTAGGTGTCGCTGGACATCACGATCGACTTGTACATGTCGACGATGCCGTGCCCGCCGGGGCGGCTGTCCCGGAACTGGTGGCCGCCGAACATGAAGTAGCCGGGATCCCTGATGGTCTGCTGTGGCGTGCGCTTGCCGTAGGCGAGCCCGGCGAGCGCCATGTAGGGCTTGAACGTGGAGCCCGGGGGGTAGGTCCCGTTGAGCGCACGGTTGACGAGCGGCTTGTCGGGCGAATTGTTGAGCTCGTTCCAGTTCACCGAATCGATGCCGTCGACGAACAGGTTCACGTCGAAGCCCGGCTTGCTGACGAAAGCCAGCACTCCGCCGGTGGCGGGATCGATGGCGACCAGCGACCCGCGCCGTTCGCCGATCGCGTTATAGGCGACCTCCTGCAGCCGCGCATCGAGGTGCAGCACGAGGTTGTGGCCGGAGACGGCCGGCGTGCTCGACAGTGTCCGCACCGGGCGTCCGCCCGAGTCCACCTCGACCTCTTCCACGCCGGTCGTGCCGTGCAGGTAGCGCTCGTAGTACTGCTCGAGCCCGGTCTTCCCGATGTAGTCACTGCCGCGGTAGTTGGCGATGAGGCCGTCGGCTTCGAGCTGCTCGACTTCGCGCTGGTTGATGCGGCCGATGTGGCCGACCACGTGCGAGAAGATCTCGCCCTGGGGATATTGCCGGAACAGCCGCGCGTTGATTTCCACTCCCGGGAAGCGGTAACGGTGCGCCGCGAAGCGCGCGATCTCCTCGTCGGTGAGGCGGGTGCGGATCGGCAGCGTGCCGACGCTCTTGGTCTCCTCGAGCAGCTTCTTGAAGCGCCGGCGGTCGCGCGGCGTGATCTCCACCAGCGTGGCGACCTCGTCGATCAGGCTGTCCAGGTTGGCGATCCGATGGGGCTGCACCTCGAGCGTGTAGGCCGAGTAGTTGTGCGCGAGCACGATGCCGTTGCGATCGGCGATGAGGCCGCGGTTGGGGGCCACCGGCACGATGGAAATGCGGTTCGCCTCCGCCAGCGTGTAGAG
>DATFVY010000182.1:0-6578 GCA_035259925.1 Burkholderiales bacterium | reverse complement strand
CCGGGCACGAGAAAGACGCGCTGGTGCGGCTCGCCCGCGGCGAGCGCCTCGGCACGCGTTTCGTCGCCGATCAACCGACGCTGGCCGCGCGCAAGCAATGGCTTGCCGACCATCTGCAGGTGCGAGGCAGCGTCGTGCTGGACGCTGGCGCCGCGAAGGCCCTCGCCGCGCTGGGCAAGAGCCTGCTGCCGATCGGAGTGATCGAGGTGCGCGGTGAATTCGAGCGGGGCGAGGTCGTGAGTTGCCTGGACGAGTCGAGCCGCGAAATCGCGCGCGGCCTCGTCAACTACAGCGCAGCGGAAACCCGCAAGATCCTGCGCGCGCCGTCCGCCGAAATCGAGGCCCGGTTGGGATACGTAGACGAGCCGGAGCTCATCCACCGCGACAACCTCGTACTGCTCTAGGGACGGGTTAGAACTGGTACGGCGGGGGCCCGCGCTTGAGGCGTTGCAGCACGTCCTGCGCGGTTCCCAAAGGCGCCCTGTCGGCGCACAGGAAATTGTCCACCAGCGCGAGGTGCCTGCGGTCCGGATCCTGCAGCTCGATGCGGCGCCAGTGCGGATTGCGCGCTGCGGTCCATGTGCCGTCTTCGTTACCCACGGCGTAGTACTTCTGCCGGCGCACCTCGCACCGGATACCCTCGAAGCTGACGTTGGTCGCCCCTCCGGCGGCTCTCACCACCAGGGTGTAGCGCACGACTCCGTCCTTGCCGATAGAAAGGGACGGGGCGTCTATATAGAAGCGGTGCGGGCTCGCCTGACCCACGTCGAACCCGACGAGATTCTCGCCCTTCGGGTAGGCGGGAATCCGGGCTTCGATCTCCCGCCAATCCTTGTCCGCTGTGGTATCGGCATCCGGCGCCCGTGTCGGCGACTGCGAACATCCCAGCAACGCAGCCGCGGCGACGGCAAGCGCCGCGCTAACGCGCATAGATATCGTCGCGGGTCGCCGGCAGTTGGAGTGCGCCGTTCGCCAGCGGCTTGCCCGCCAGCACCTGATAGATCGACAGCCAGCCGCGCTCGAAGGATTGCGCCGATCCGGCCATGTAGACTCGCCAGATGCGATAGAGCTTCTCCCCCGTCGCCGCGATCGCCGCATCGCGGTTGGCTTCCAGCCGCTCGACCCAGTGCCAGAGCGTTTTCGCGTAGTGCGGCCGCAGGCTTTCCACGTCGCAGCATTCCAGTCCCTGCTCGCCCATCGCTTCCACCACCTGCGCCAGGTGCGTGAGCTCTCCGCCCGGGAACACGTAGCCGTCGATGAAATCGCCGACGCCGCTGCCCACCTCGCTCTGCCCGGGCGCGTTGAGCGTGATGCCGTGGTTGAGGGCGAGCCCGCCGGGGCGCAGCAGACGGGCGATCTTGCCGAAATACAGCGGCAGGTTTTCGCGCCCGACGTGCTCGAACATCCCGACGCTCGCCAGCTTGTCGTAGGCGCCCTCCTCCGGCACGTCCCGGTAATCGAGCAGCCGGACTTCGCAGCGTCCCTCCAGCCCGAGCTCCCGGATGCGCGCGTGCGCGTACTCGTGCTGGTTGCGGCTGAGCGTCACGCCGACCGCCTTCACACCGTAGCGCTCGGCCGCCCACATGACCAGCGCGCCCCAGCCGCATCCGATGTCGAGAAAGCGCTCGCCGGGAGCGAGCCGCAGCTTGCGGCAGATGTGATCGAGCTTCTGCTCCTGCGCCAGGTCGAGCGTGTCATCGGCGCGGCGGAAGTAGCCGCAGGAATAAACGCGCCGTCGATCCAGCCAGAGGCGGAAGAAATCGTCGCCGACGTCGTAGTGGCTGCGCACCGCCTTGTTGTCGAACCTGCGCGTGTGCCGCACCCACTGCGGAAGGCGCCGCAGCTTGCGGGCGAGCCCGCCCCCGGCTTCCACCAGCGCCGTGCCAATCCGCACCACGTCGCGGATCGGGCCCTCGGCGTCTATCCGTCCCTCGACATAGCTCGACGCCAGCGCGCCCAGCGAAGGATTGGCGAAGGCCGTCAACGCGAGGGGAGTCTTGATGGTGAGCGTCACCTTGGCCCAGGGCGCGCCAAGGCGCGTGCCGTCCCACAGCCGCACGGCAAGCGGCAGCTGCGTTTCCTGGATGCGGCGCTCAACCCTTGCCCGCAGGCGCGAACTCAGCATACCCATGGCCACAATAGCACAAGCTCCCGGGAGGACCGCGGCGCAGTCACCCCTGCAAATCGTTGACCAGGGAAGCATGCACCGCCGCGGGCACTGCGCCAATGGACGCCGCATACTCCGGATGGTCTATGCCGACCGCGAGTGACGCCCCCCGCTTCAAGGCCTGCACCATGGCGCGCTCCAGCTCGAAGCGCAGGAAATGCACCGACGAGGTTTTTTCCGCGTTCTCCCGCTCGAGGTCCTCGTCGGCGATGGCGTAAACCCTGGCACGGCCCTCGACCTGGACCCAGGCCCGGTCCTCGATGCCGATCAGGCGGGCGAGCATCCGGCTGCGCTCGCGGGGATCGGCGTACTCGATCATCATCGTCGCCTTCCAGTTGCTGCCGTCCGGCACCAGCGGGTTGTAGGCGTCGAGCTCGTCCTGTATGCCCGCTTCCTCGAACACGCGCTCGACGCGGAGCATTTCCTGGATCTGGTAGCGCACGGTGAGTTCGTCCTCGAAAATGAGGGTGACGTGCTCGCCGAGCCGCAGCGTGCGGCCCTGCTTGTGGGCCATCACGCGCGCGCGGAATTCCGGCCGCGCCCGGGCGTAGGCCTCGAGCGTCATCAGGCTGTCGCGGGTGATGTGGGGCATCTCGCGGCTCCCGGCATATGTGAGTGGTTACTTACACCCGCTCAAAGGCCATAGGCCATGCGCAAAAGCGTGAGGGGATGCCGCTTTTCCGCTTTCGTATCGCCCATGCCCTGCAAGATGTGCCGTCCCGCTATGGCGCAATCCGAGCTGACGTAGTCAGGCCCGCCCTCGCCCATCTGCCGGAACACGGGCCGGCCGATCTTCATCGAGTTGTCGAAGTACTCGGCTTTCACTCCCCAGGTGCCGTCGTGGCCGGCGCAGCGCTCAATGGTCGTGATCCGGGTATCGGGAATCTTCTCCAGCAGTTCGCGCGTCTTCTGCCCCATGTTCTGGACGCGCAGATGGCAGGGCACGTGGTAGGAAACCCTGCCGAGCGAGCGCTGGAAATCGGTCTTGAGCAGCCCGTCCTTGTGGCGCAGCACCAGATACTCGAAGGGATCGAACATCGCCTCCGCCACGCGCTTCACCTCGGCGTCGCCCGGGAACAGGAGCGGCAGCTCCTGCTTGAACATGAGCGTGCAGGACGGCACCGCGGTCAGGATGGCGTAGCCCTCGCGCGCCAGCCGCGCCAGGACCGGGATGTTGGCCTCCTTGTTGCGCGCCACCGCTTCGAGATCGCCCAGCTCGAACCGGGGCATGCCGCAACAGGACTCCTTCTCGACGATGATCGCGGGCACCTCGTTGTGCTCGAGCACGCGCAGCAGGTCGTGCCCGATGCCCGGCTCGTTGTAGTTGACGTAGCACGTCGAAAACACCGCCGCTTTGCCCGGCGCGCTCTTGCCGTCGCGCACCGGAAACGCCGCCTTGGGCCTGGCGTGACTGCGAAACTTCGCGCCGGCGTATTCGGGGAGCACGCGGTCCTTGTGCACGCCGAGCGCCTTCTGCATGAGGCCGCGCGCGAGCCCGGACTTGTTGGCGGCATTCACGAACTGCACCACCACCGGGATGGTGGCGAGCTTGCCCACGGCGTCCGTGCTCGTCAGCAGGCGATCGCGCAACTTCGCCCCGTGGTGGTGAAACCGGGCCGCCTTCGCGCGCAGCATGAGGTGCGGAAAGTCGACGTTCCACGGGTGCGGCGGGACGTACGGGCACTTGGTCATGTAGCACATGTCGCACAGGTAGCACTGATCGACCACCTTCCCGAAGTCCTGCTTCGCGACGCCGTCCACCTCGAGGGTCGCGCTGTGATCGACGAGGTCGAACAGGGTCGGAAAGGCCGTGCACAGGTTCACGCAGCGGCGGCAACCGTGACAGATATCGAAGACGCGCTCGAGTTCCTTCTCGACCTTGGCCGGGTCGTGGAAGTCGGGCGACTTCCAGTCGAGCGCATGGCGGGTAGGCGCTTCCAGGCTACCTTCACGGACGGTCATGGTGATGAGTACTGGGTAACGCGAGACACAAAGAGAAACGGGCGATGGGACTTGACCCATCACCCATTACGCGTGACCCATTACGGGCGTCAGTCAGCCAGCGCGTCCAGCGCCTTCTGGAAGCGGTTAGCATGCGAGCGCTCCGCCTTGGCGAGCGTCTCGAACCAGTCGGCGATCTCGCCGAATCCCTCGCCGCGCGCGGTCTTGGCCATGCCCGGATACATGTCGGTGTATTCGTGCGTTTCCCCGGCGATGGCGGCCTTCAGATTCTCGCGCGTCTTGCCGATCGGCAGGCTGGTCGCCGGGTCGCCGACCGCTTCCAGGTATTCGAGGTGCCCGTGAGCGTGCCCGGTCTCGCCTTCCGCGGTCGACCGGAACACGGCTGCAACGTCGTTCTGCCCTTCCACGTCGGCCTTCGCCGCGAAGTACAGGTAGCGCCGGTTGGCTTGCGACTCGCCAGCGAATGCGGCCTTCAGGTTGTCGTGGGTCTTGGATCCCTTAAGTGGCATGATAATCTCCTATAATCAATATCTTATGTTTATATGGCCGGGCCGGTGATGACTCCCTGCTTGTGCCGAGATTAGACTAAGTCTAATCCGTGAATCGAGTATAGGAACACCCGGCCGACGCTGTCAATAGACCCTCAGCGGGACAGCAGCGCCTCGATCTCGGAAAACGTGCGGGCAATCTCGCTGGTTTGTATGGTCGCGCCGAGCTGCCGCGCGATCTGCGTGGCGGAGAACAGGCCGCGCACCGTTTGTCGGCCCCGCGCGTCGCCGTCCACGACCAGCGCGTGCTGCCGCCCCGCCTTCCTCAGGGTTGCCACCACGTGGCCCACCTTCGAGGCGCGCACATCGGCCATATCCAGCACCTCGAGGCGCTCCCACGGCGTCATGATGTCGCGCACCATCACCTCTTCGCGCCGCACGCCGCGCTCGGAAGCCGCCAGCACGGGCCCTTCGCCCAGGATGTCGGTGGCCGTGATGAGACCCACCACCTTGCGATCCTGGTCCACGACCAGCAGCAAGCGCACGCCGCGCTGGATCATACGCTGGTGCGCCTCGTCGACTGTGTCGCCGGGCAGGATGATGACCGCGGTGACGCGGGTGAGATCGGTCATCACGCCGAGCGCCGCGTCGTCAGCCGTAACTTTCTCGGGCACAGCCTGCGTCGGCTGGGCATAGCCGGTTCCCGGCTGCAACCGGGCGAAAGCCAGCGGCGGATAGTCTCTCAGCACGGCATGCTCATGGCGCCGGGCGGGCGCGCCGTCCGGCGCGCGGAAGCCCTATTCGTGGCTTGCCCCGGCGGACTCGGCTTGATCCTGCGCGCGGCCCCGACGGCCACGCGCGGCGCGGCGCGTGAGATAGGGCGCGAGCTCCTCGAGCGCCTTCTGGTAGACCTGGCGCTTGAACTCGATCACCGCTTCCATCGGCACCCAGTAGTCGTTCCAGCGCCAGGCGTCGAATTCGGGCTTGGCCGAGCCGCGCAGCCGCACGTCGCTGTCGCGGCCGACCAGCCGCAGCAGGAACCAGATCTGCTTCTGTCCGCGGTAATGGCCACGCCACTCGCGCCGCAGCCACTGGTCGGGCACGTCGTAGCGCAGCCAGTCGCGGGTGCGCCCCAGCACGCGTACGTGCTGCGGCTCGAGCCCGACTTCCTCACGCAGCTCGCGGTACATCGCCGCTTCCGGCGTCTCGCCGTGCTTGATGCCGCCCTGCGGGAACTGCCACGCGTGCACCCTGACGCGCTTGCCCCAGAAAACCTCGTTCTTCCAGTTACATAAGACGATGCCTACGTTGGGGCGATAACCGTCGCGATCGATCATGGAAATCCCCTGGAGCCTTCCATCCTCAGGATTTTTCCACAATTCGGACGCCAGCAAAAGCCTCGCGCGCAAGAAAGACGCGGGCGCGGCTCACGGCGCGTCGGAAATATGCAGCGTCTCGGCGTCGGACCGGTTCATCTTGCGTAGCGCGCGCACGAACTTGCCGAACTCGAGACCATAGCGCACGGTCAGCTCGCCGGCGCGGCGCTCCAACTCGTCCCAGCGTGGGTTGGGCGGCGGGTCGCGGAACGCGAGCACGATGACGTTGCCCGGCTTGTCCGCCGGCAGGCACAGCGTAGCCGCCGGATAGGCCTCTTCGATACGCTGCACATACTCGTTGAACCTGCGATCGGAGCCCCACAGGTTGACCACCAGCACGCCCTCCGGCTCCAGGCGCCGGCGGCAGTCCTGATAGAAGGCCCGGGACGAGAGCTCTGCCACCTGCGATTCGCCGTCGTAGCCGTCGACGAGGATCACGCCGAAGGCCGGCCCATCGCGTGCCACGAATTCGGCACCATCGCATACCCGCACCGTCAGGCGCTCATCCGCAGCCGGGACCTCGAACAGGCGACGTGCGATCGCCACCACCTGCGCACTCACCTCGACCACCTCCGTCGCCGTCCC
>DATFVY010000181.1:0-2422 GCA_035259925.1 Burkholderiales bacterium | reverse complement strand
GGGTCCGTAATCCCCGCGGAGGCGGGAATCCCCTTCCCCCGCTTGCGGGGGAAGGTAGGATGGGGGCACAAAATTTCCGGGTTCCCGCCTGCGCGGGAATGACCCTATTTCGCGCTTCCTGCGAGCGCCGCAAACATCCGCTCCCGGACCTGCTCGACCGGGCCGTTGCCGTTGATCCTGGCGTGCCGCGGCGCGCGCGGATCGTTGTTGGCGCGCAGGCCGGTGTAGTAGGCGACCAGGGGCTTGGTCTGCTCGTGATAGGTGGCGATGCGGTTCCTGACCGTCTCTTCCTTGTCGTCCGGACGCTGTACCAGGGGCTCGCCAGTGACGTCGTCCTTGCCCGCCACCTTGGGCGGGCTGAATTCGACGTGGTAGGTGCGCCCGGAGCCGGGATGCACACGGCGCCCGCTCAGGCGGCGCAGGATCTCCTCGTCGCGTACGTCGAATTCCAGCACCCAGTCGAGGTCCACGCCGGCGCGGCGCAGCGTTTCCGCCTGGGCGATATTGCGGGGAAATCCGTCGATGATGAAGCCGCGGGCGCAGTCCGACTGCGCGACGCGCTCCTTGACCAGCCCGATCACGATCTCGTCGGGCACCAGTGCGCCGCGCTCCATGTAGGATTTCGCCTGGTTGCCCAGCGTGGCGCCGGCCTTGACCGCCGCGCGCAGCATGTCGCCGGTGGAGATCTGCGGGATGCGGTATTTTTCGGTCAGGTAGCGCGCCTGCGTGCCTTTGCCGGCGCCGGGCATCCCCAGCAGCATTATTCTCATGTTGTTCCAGCGGCGAATGGTACCACTGTTGACGTTCGCGTCACAATTCGACTGCAGCGCGCGGCGCTCACTTGACGCGGCTGAGCAGGCGCTTCAGGTCCGCCGGCGTATCGACTCCCGGCGGCGGCGCCGAGCGCGTGACCGTGCAATGGATGCGGTAGCCGTGAGCGAGCGCGCGCAACTGCTCCAGCGCCTCGAAACGCTCGATCGCGGCGGGCATGAGCCAGGCGTAGCGCCGCAGGAAGGCGGCACGATAGGCGTAGATCCCCACGTGGCGGTAGACGGGGAGCCCCGCGGGCACGCGTGAGATGCCGCGCGCGAAGGCGTCCCGCGCGTAGGGGACGGGGGCGCGACTGAAATAGAGCGCGTAGCCCTCGCGGTCGAGCACGACCTTCACCACGCTCGGGTTGTCGAGGTCGCCGGCGTCGCGGATCGGATGGCAGGCGGTCGCCACGCTCGCCTCGGTGTAGCGGGAGAGGTCGGCGGCCACGGCCCGGATCAGCGACGGCTCGATCAGCGGCTCGTCGCCCTGCACGTTCACCACGATGTGCTTCGGGGGATAGCGGCGCCGGGCGGTCACCTCGGCAACGCGATCGGTACCGGTCTCGTGCCGCGCCTGCGTCATCACCGCCTGGCAGCCGTGGCGCGCGGCGGCGTCGGCGATGCGCTCGTCGTCCGTGGCGATCAGCACCTCGCTCGCGCCGCTGCGTGCTGCGCGCTCCGCCACGCGCACCACCATCGGCTTGCCGCCGATGTCCGCCAGCGGCTTGCCCGGAAAGCGCGTGGAGGCGTAGCGGGCGGGAATGATGACGCTGAATTTCACGGGTGGGCGGGAGGGCGGGAGGGCGGGAGGGCGAAAAGGCGGGGTTCGATCTCCCGCTCTCGCGCTCTCACGCTCTCACGTCAGGAAACTTCCTCCTCGGGAGGAAGTTTCCTGGCCTCGTCCTCGAGCATCACCGGGATGTCGTCCTTGATGGGATAGCCGAGGCGGCAGGGCCGGCAGACGAGCTCGGCCTGCGCCTTGCGATAGAGCAGGGGCCCCTTGCAGAGCGGGCAGACCAGGATGTCGAGCAGCTTCGCGTCCATGTCTTCAAGACGTCGCCGGTAAACGCCGATGGACGCCGATACTGACAAGCACGAAATCTGCGTTCATTTGCGTTTACCTGTGGCGCTGTTCGGGTTCCCGAGCTTGCGCATCACGAGCTCGCCGAGAGAGGCATCGGGCACCGCGTCCACGGCCAACTCCCAGTGTGATTCGTCCGCGAACCGACGGCATTTTACTCCATCCTTTTCCGTCATCACGACTGCGTCCGACTCGCCGAACGCGAAGTCGCGGGCAGCGAACGGATGATGGTCGGGAAAGGCATGCGGAGTGAAGTAGAGCCCCATGCCCTGCAGGTAGCGGAAAAACCGGCCGGGACTGGCGGTCCCGGCAACGGCGTGCACGCGCTTGCCGCGAAAGAATTCGGGACCGACGCGGCGGTCCGGGTGGCGCAGGCTGCTGAACTGGTGGCCCTCCATGCGCATGGCGCAGCGCCCGGGGCCGGCGGGCACGCCGCTTCCCGACGGATGGGCGGCGACATGTGCTTCCTGGTTGAGCACCACGGCGTCGACACCGGCCAGCCGCGACAACGGCTCGCGCAGCGGCCCCG
>DATFVY010000180.1:0-7190 GCA_035259925.1 Burkholderiales bacterium | reverse complement strand
GCGCGATCGTGCAGGATCGCGGCCGCGCAATAGTGGGTCGAGAGCAGCGCTTCGAACTTGCCGTTGTAGCGCGGGAAGATCCCGTGCATGTCGACGCCGGTCTTGTTGAGGGAGACGCGCAGCTTCTTCACCTGGTCGAAGGTCACGCCATGCTTTTCCACCAGGTCGAACATGGCGGTGACGAAGCCCTGTATGGTCGAAGCGGAAGGCCACAGCCGCAGCGCGACGTTTTCGAGCTCCCAGCGCCTGCCGAGACCCTCGACCGCGGCGTCGGGACGCCCGCCGCCCGCATACGTCTTGAACAGGCCCCCGTCGGGGGCCGTGAGGAACTCGCGGGTGGCCACGAACTTCTGCTGAGCGAGCAACGCCGCCATCAGGCCCGACAGCGCGCCGCGGCACTGGTGAAACTTGACGGTGGGCGTGCCCCAGGCGGCAAAGGTGCCCGCGGACTGGCTGCCGGCGAGGCCGAAGGCCCGCGCCATTGTGTCCGCATCGAAGCCGAGGAGCCGCCCGACCGCTGCCGCCGCCCCGAAGGGACCGAGGACGCCGGGGCCGTGCCATCCCCGGGCACGGGCGGACGGCCAGTCCATGCCGATCCCGATGCGGGTCATGACTTCGCAACCAGCGGCGAGGGCGGTGAGCAGATCGCGCCCGGGCAGCGCGTCACGCTCGGCAATGGCCAGCGCGGGCGGCATGACCTCGGGCGTGATATGCGTGAGGGTGGGACGGTGGACATCGCACATCGTGACCGCGGTGATCAGGTAGCCGTTGAGCAGCGTGGCGCCGGCGAGCGAGGAGCGGCCGCCGCCGATGACGCTGCTCTCGTCCGACTGGGCCAGCGCGGCGGCCAGGGCCGCGACCTGGGCGGTCTCCTCGCCCTTGTGACCGGCGAGCGCGCAGGCCACGGCGTCCAGCAGGAGGTTCTTGCAATGCTCGCGCGCCCGCTCGGGCACCTGCTCGTACTTCAGGGTCGCCGCGAATCCGGCCAGCGCCTGCGTCGTTTCGACTGCCATGCGTGCTCCGCGCTGCAGTAGGGGGGAAGCCGGATGATAAGACGCGCGCTCTCAAAAGGGAAACCGGCGCGGTATCATGACGGTATAACTTCTTGTCGGTCGGGACCACCCATGATGAATACCCGCACCGCGCGTATGCTGACGCGCTACAACGCCTGGGCGAACCAGCTCATTTTCGACGCCGTGGGCGCGCTTCCCGGCGACGAGGCGACCCGGGAACGGAAGTCCCTGTTCAAGAACATGGTGCACACGCTCAACCACAACTACGTGATAGACCGGATCTGGCAGGCGCACCTGGAAGGGCGCGAGCACGGCTATGGCGCGCGCAATACGCCCGATCACCCGCCGCTGGGCGAATTGTGGCGCCTGCAGCGGGAAGCCGACCGGTGGTACATCACCTGGAGCGACGCCCTGTCCGATGCCCGCCTCGACGAAAAGGTGAACTTCACGCTCATCGGCGGCAACCCGGGCGTGATGACGCGCGGCGAGATCCTGCTGCACGTTGTCAACCACACCTCCTATCACCGCGGCTTCGTCGCCGACCTGTTCTACCAGGTGCCGGCCCGGCCGCCGACGACCGACCTGCCGGTGTTCCTGCGAGAGGTGCCTGCAACGTGGTGACGCAGTGACGGTCAATCGAGCACGGTGACGTTGTCACCGATGCGGACCGTCCCGCCGGCGCCGTGCGTGGTCATGCCCACTGCGAAGGTCGGTTCCTCCTGGCTGAACGCGCGCATGAGGGTCGTCATCACCTGCACGTCGCGCTCGCCGGTCTGCGGGTTGGCGTGAGTGGCGAGGCACCGCACCTTGCGCTTCACCACCTCGAACTCGACCTCTCCTACGCGGAGCTTGCGCCCCATCCAGCCCAGCTCCTCCCAGGCGCCCAGGCCGCCCACGGCGATATTCGAGCGGAAGCGGATCTCGCTGAGCGCGGGATCGCGTGCGGCAACGGACAGAGCAGCGAGGCTGCCCCGGCCGTGCAGGGTGGTATGCCCGTCCACGTTGTCCTGGAAGCGCGGGGTGACGCCATCGCCGACCAGGCGCAGCGGCAGTCGCTGCGGGTGGCCGGACAGCGGATTCTCGGGAAGCCCCAGGACGTAGCGCTCCACCGCCGCGGCCAGACGCTGGCGGCCGCCCTCGTCCAGGCTATCCTCGGCGAGAACGCCGCCTTCGAGGCCGATGCGCAGCCGCTGCGCGCGCTGGTCGAAGCGAACCTCGAGACGGGCCAAGCCCGGCGTATTCATCAACACGACGCAATCATGCTTCCGGGTCCACGCCGCGTCGGGCGCGGAGGAGCTGGCAAGGCGGAACGCGAGGACCCGGTCGCCCGCGACCCGTCCTTCGTCGAGGATGGTCAGGGCGTGGCATTCCTCGGGCGTGAAGCCTTTCACCGGGTAGCGATACAGGGCGACGACGCGCGGCATGACTAACGAAGCGTGACCAGTGACCGGTGACCGGTGACCAGTCGCTGAAATTGCCGCGCGCTATGCGCGGTCGAAAACAAAGGCTTTGTTCCGGTCACAGGTCACCGCTTTTTGGGCGCAAAGCCCGGCTCGTAATGCGCGCCGGCAGACGCATCGCCCACCGCCGTCCCCGCGATGCCATGCGAGGTGTCCTTGGCCGTCAGGAACACCGCGTCGCCATCGGTCGACGCCACCAGCGCGTGCACGGCATTGGCGGGTATGAACACGAGCGACCCCGCTTTCGCGTCCCATTTCCTGCCGTCGATGTCGACCTTGAGCGTGCCTTCGAGGACGTAGGCCCACTGCTCGTTGGGGTGGCTGTGGGGCAGTGCCCCGGTACCGCGCGGCATGCGCATCAGGCCGATCATCATGCGCTCGCCTTCGACCAGCGCGCCGGCGGCCGTCGAATAGCCGGGTCCGGCCACGACCTTGCCCAGGGTGGCGAGATCGAAGACATGGCGGCCAGCGCCCGCCCTGATTCCCACGGGTTGGGCCTCGGAGGGCTTGCCGCTTCTGGCATGCTTTCTGGTTGTCATCGTCGCATCCGTGAACGGGAACAGCGTAAGCATGCCACCGTTCCGGGGGAGCGGGAACTGCGGCCGCCCCGCTTTACGGGCTGCGGCTTTTCAGTCAGGCTTTAGCCCGGCTCAAGACGATGGAAACCGCAGCGAACAGGAGCAAGGTACGCGCGCTGGTCCTGGCGTCGGCATTGGCTTTTCCGGCAACCGCGCCCGCGCAGGATTTCCCGTCGGCACCGCTACGGTTCATCGTTCCGCTGCCGGCGGGCGGCACCATGGACGGCATCGCGCGCACGGTGGGAGCGCCGATGGGCCGGGCGCTCGGCCAGAACGTCATCGTGGACAACCGGCCCGGCGGCGGCGGGGGCGGGATCATCGGCATCGAAGCCGCCGCGCGCGCTCCGGCCGACGGGCATACCGTATTGTTCATCGCCAACGGCTTCACCATGAACCCGGCGCTGCGCTCGCGCCTGCCTTTTGACACAGTGAAGGACTTCACCGGCGTGGCGCTCATCGCGTCGAACCCGCTGGCGGTTTCCGTCCACCCGTCGGTCCCGGCCCACAGCCTGAAGCAGCTGGTCGGGCTGGCCAGGGCGCGGCCCGGCGAACTCACGTTCGCCTCCGGCACCGCGACGGGCGGGCTGCGCCTCAACGCGGAGCGTTTCAAGGCCGTAGCCGGCATCGACATCGTCAACGTGCCCTACCAGGGAGGCTCGCCCGCGGTGATGTCCGTGGTGGGCGGGCACACGAGTATCCTGATCGTCAACGTCTCGGAAACCGTTCCCCACGTGACGTCGGGCCGGCTGCGCGGGCTGGCCGTTACCTCGCTGAAGCGCTCCCAGGCGCTGAAGGAAGTTCCGACTGTCGCCGAGTCCGGCTACCCGGGCTTCGAGGCTCTCATGTGGTACGGCGCGGCGGCGCGCTCAACCGTGCCCAAGGGCGCGATCGACCGGCTGGCCGCCGAGTTCAACGGGGCGGTCCGGCTACCGGAAGTGAGCGATGCGCTGGACAAGAAGGGCTTGTCCGTTGCGACGATGGAGCAGGGCGCGTTCGACGCCTTCGTGCGGGCCGAGATCGAGAGAAACGGCAGGATCATCAGCCAGCTCAACTTGAAGGTTGAGTGACAACTGGCCAGTGACGGGTGACGAATGATGAGTGACAAGTGCTTCGGCCTGGCGGCCGCGCTGTTCATGGCGGCGGCGCTGTGGAGTGCGGCGGTGCACCCACAGGAATTTCCCTCGAAGTCGCTGCGGCTGGTCATCCCGTTCCCGCCGGCGGGGACGACGGATACGATCGCACGCGTCCTGGTAGCGCCGCTCACCAAGACGCTGGGCCAGAGCGTGGTGATCGAGAACCGGCCGGGCGGCAACACCGTGATCGGGGCGGAGCTGGTGCTGCGCGCGCCCGCGGACGCGCACACGCTGCTGTTCATGGCGCCGAGCTTCACCATCAATCCGTTCGTGCAGGCCAAGCTGCCGTTCGACCCGCTCAAGGACTTCAGCGGGGTCACGCGGCTGGTCTACAACCCCCTTATCATCTGCGTCCATCCGTCGCTGCCCGTGAAGAATGTGAAGGAGCTGGTCTCGCTCGCGCGCGCCCGGCCGGGCGAGCTTACCTGGGCGGTTTCCAGCGTCATCGGTGGCGGCCGGCTCGGCGGGGAATTGTTCAAGGAGGCGGCGAAAATAGACATGACTGTCGTGCCCTACGGCGGGGGCGCCCCGGCCATGACCGCCGTGCTGGGAGGTCACACCAGCATGCTGGTCGGCAACATGCTCGACTGCGCGCCGTACGTAGCATCCCGCCGGATGCGCCCGATCGCGGTGACATCAGCGGCGCGCTCGGAGACGCTGCCGGATGTGCCGACCGTCGCGGAATCCGGCTATCCCGGCTTCGATGCGACCAACTGGTTCGGAGCCGTGGTTCGCTCCGGCGCGCCGCGCGGCGCGATCGACCGGCTCAGCGCGGAGATCGGGCGGGCGTTGAAGCTCCCGGAAGTGAGCGAAGCGCTGGGCAAGCTCGGCATGATCGCGGCGCCGATGAGCCCGGCCGAATTCGACGCACTGATCCGCCGCGAGATGGAAGTCAACGGCAAGATCATCCGCAAGCTGAATCTCAAAGTAGAGTGACGGGTGATGAGTGATGGGTGATGCGATGCAGAAAAGAATGCCGGTCACCGGTCACCGGTCACTGGTCACGCTGTTCATAGGCGCGCTGGTGGCCACTGTTGCTGCGCCGGGCGTGGCCCAGGACCTCGGCCCGCATGTGCGCAAGGTCCGCGACGGCATCTGGGTCTACGCGGCGAAGCCGCAGGACGCCAACGTCACCATCATCGAGACGCGCGAAGGCCTGGTGCTGGTAGACACCGGCCAGACCCCCGCCGATTCGCGCGCCGTCCAGGCGATCGTGAAGAAGCTCAGCCTGCATCCGGTGCGCTTCATCATTCTTACCGAGCCGCACGGCGACCATGCCTCCGGCAATTTCGTGTTCTCGCCGCCCGCCATCGTCATCGCGCACGCCGGCGCGACCGAGTCCATGAAGAAGGGCAATTTCGAGGCGCGCAACAAGAACCTCGCGGCCGGGAATCCCGAGATGCGCGAGGCCGTGCAGGGCTACCGGCCGGTCATGCCCCATATCGAGTACAACCAGAAGATGACCCTCACCGTGGGCGAGCGCACGCTCGAGCTCATCTACTTGAAGAACGTGCACAGCGAAGCGGATACGGCGATCTGGATGCCCCAGGAGCGGATACTGTGGGCGGCCGCCAGCGTCGGGGTGAAACGCTATCCCAACCTGCGCCCCTTCCTCACCATCGATGACATCCTGGCGAGCATCAGGATGATGCGGGAGCTCAAGCCCGAGGTCGTGATCGCCGGCCACGGCCCGCCCGGCACCACGGAGATCTTCGACGAGATGGAGCGCTACTACATGCTGCTCCTGGAGCGGGTCGCGAACCTCTCGCGGCTGGGCAAGTCCCTCGACGAGATCAAGCAGGAGCTGCGCATGCCGGAATTCGACGACTGGGCGGCCAAGGAGCGGTTTTCCACCAGCGTCGAGCTCGCCTACAAGGCGGTGCAGGGAAAACAACCATGACAAGGGCAGCACGATGAGTCCATACAAGTTGTCCCGGCCGGTAGCGGCGGCGCTGCTCGCCACGATTACCGCGGCTGTTTGCGCCCAGGACGCGGCACCGCCGCATGACCTGCTGCTCACGCGCCCCGGCTGGGAGCTCGGCGGGCAAGTCTCGAACTACAAATACGAAGAGCCCGATTTCATGAAGCTCGACGGCTCCCGCGTCGGCGTTGTCGGCGCGTACAACTGGACCGCTAGCAACCTCGTGTATGCGCGCATCGACGGGCGCGTGTCCTACGGGAAGCTCGACTACTTCAGTGCCCCGACCGGAACGGTGCCGGACATCCCGGACTGGACCGCCGAGGTGCGGCTGGTCGCCGGCAGGGATTACCGGGTGGGCGAAAGCGTTGCATTGTCACCCTACATTGGACTGGGCTATCGCTATCTCTACAACGATCTCAGGGGATACACCACTGTAGGTAATGCTACTTACGCGGGCTACCGCCGCTACTCGGAGTACTGGTACGCCCCCATCGGGGTGACCATGCGGATGCGCGCCGGCGCCCACTGGGTGTTCGCGCCCACGATCGAGTACGACGCCTTCATCGGCGGGAAGCAGAAGTCCCAGCTTACCGACACCGGCATCCCCACCTATCAAGACATCACCAACCGCCAGGACGATGGCCGGGGCTACCGCGTGTACCTGATGTTCGAAGGGCAGCGCTGGGCATTCGGCCCGTGGTTCCACTACTGGAATATCAAGGATTCCGACGTCGTGTTCGTCGGATTCAACAGCCTGGGTCAACCCGTGGGCGGGATGGAGCCGGCCAACACTACGAAGGAATACGGGCTGGAGCTGCGCTACCGCTTTTAGAAGGCAGAAGGCAGAAGGCAGAAGGCAGAGGAACGCCTACCTGACGCTTTCCCTTCTTCCTTCTTCCTTCATCCTTCTTCCTTCGGGTGGCCGCAGGTCGGCCAACCCGTCGGCGTCGGTCGCCGAGATCGTCGTGCGCACCATGTGGCGCGGCTGGTCGTCGGGCCAGGGCCGGCCCCGGTGCAGCACGCAGCGGTTGTCCCACATGATGACGTCGCCCGGCAGCCAGCTGTGCAGGTAGGTGTGCCCGGGC
>DATFVY010000179.1:0-2326 GCA_035259925.1 Burkholderiales bacterium | reverse complement strand
GCCAGAAACTCCTTGACCGACTTGACTGCGGCGGCGTGCTGCTCCGCGTTGTAGCCAACCGTAGGCCCAAGCCGCACGCAGGTGTCCCTGTAGCTGAACGGCTTCCCGGTCTTGCTGTTGATGACGCGGCCGTTCCCATCCTCCTGGAGCACGCACAACGCCGTCGACTGGGAGCGTTCCGCCCGCACCGGCGTCGGGTTGGCAGGATTGTCGAAGCTGTGATGGGCGCCGGGGTACTCGGTGAGCACGACGTTTTTCTTGCCAGCGGCGTAGAGACGGTCGACGTAGGCCTGGCACGGCTCGATCGGGACGTAGTTGTCGTCGAGCCCGTGGTGTATATGCACCGGCCTGCCGGTTACGTTCTCGTCGTCGCGGAAGCGCGTATTGCAGGACGGGTAGAACGGGATGTACGCCGCGAACTCGATGCCCGGCGGGCCGTGCATCTTCTGGAACCTGCGCAAGCTGGCGTAGAGGACCGATTGACCGCCCCGGGAAAACCCCATCAGCGCAATGCGGTCGGCATCGATACGGGAATCCGGCGCCAGCAGGTCGAGCGCGCGATAGGCATCGATGATCATCGCGAGGCGCCCCAGCGTGTCCTGACTCGCGCTGACGGAAACGATGCCGCGGCCGGTAAAGCTGTCGACCAGGAACACTGCGATGCCCATCCCGGTGAGTTCTTCCGCCCACGCGGCGTGAGATGCGGAAAGGCCGCCCGAGCCATGCAGCAGTACGACCGCGGGCAGGCGACTGGTCCTCGCGCGCGGCAGCCGCAGCTCCCCGGCAATGGTCACGGGCTGCCCTTCCTTGACGCCGTTCAGAAACTGCTGATCGGTCAGCGTGGTCGAGCGAAATGCGTGCAGCTCGATGCGCGCCGTCTGCGCGTGCGCCGGGAGCGGCAGCAACAACGCCATCAGCATGATCGGAACGGCAATGGCGGAAAGTCTCATGAACGACCTTTCGTGGCCCTGTAGCTACAAGTTTACCCTGCGCCAGTAGCCGGTGAGCTCCAGGTAACCGAGGCCGGCGAGGGCGCCTGCGCTCAGGGCGCGCACCGCGCCCTCCCAGTAGATGGTGCCGCTCGTGGCCCGGGTGTCATGCTCCTGGTCGTCGAACAGGGGTTCGACGGTCAGCTCCAGATCGCCCGCCCTGATCAGCCATGACACGGGGTAGGTCGTTCCCGTGCGCGGGCTGCGCCAGTCGCGGCGCGGAGTGAACCGGATGTCGTCGGGCGAGAATACCCGTATCGAGCCGTTCGCCCGGCGCAGCGCGCCGCCGGCCCAGTAGGCCCTCCCTTGCGGGTCGCGCATCCGGAACGCCATCAACGCGGCGCCCCCCTGGAGATTGATCCCGATCCAGTCCCAGCCGACCGCTTTTTCCTCCATGTATTGTGACGACCACTCGTGGTCGAGCCAGGCGGAGCCGGCCACCGGCTGCGGTCTGCCGGCGCGCGCGATGACACCCCTGACCTTGAGATGCGGCAGGCTGTAGTAGTAGCTGGCCGATTCCCGCGCGGGTCCCTTGCGGCTGAACCCGTCCTGGCCCTGCTTGAAGGGCGGTTGCGTGGCATCGAAGGCGAGCTCGAACGAAAACGCCGGTGCGGCGATGCGGGCCTGGTAAGTCGTGCCGGTCTGCTGCAGCATCCAGTGGTCTATCCAGACGCGCGTGCGGCCCATTTCGGCGTCGGCGAGATCGAAGCCGGCACGAGCCGCCCGCTGGGCGTGGATCAGCCGCCGCTGCGCCGGGTCGGAGAGGGCGGCATGAGCGATCAGGATCTGGCGCGGCGTGAAGGCGCTCGGGTTGTCCTGCTTCAAGTCCGGCCGGGCGCGAAAGAATGTGACCTGGAAGCCGAGCGGGCCGCTTGCCTCGTTGAGCCAGCCGGTGATGTACCACCATTCGATACGGAAGGTGGGGTGGCTGCCCTCGTCCCGGGGAAACCGCATCGGGTAGCCGGGAACGACCTTGGCAAAGGGCGTGACGCCTGACGACTGACGGCTGACGGGTTGAGCGGTCGCCGGCGCCCCAACCGCCGCGGCGAGCCAGGCCAGCATGGCGCGTCGGCTGAAAGGGGGTCTCGAAAGCGTTCGCATGCGCGTCAGTCGTCAGTCATCAGTGCGTCACCAGTCCTCGCGGACGGCACGGACGACATCCTCGCTCATCGCCGCGCGGCCGCTCCAGACCGCGGTGACAACGGCCGCACCGACGACCAGCGCCGCGAGCCCCGCCAGCGGCAGCCACGGCAGGTGCAGCTCCATGCTCCAATGGAAGGACTGGCGGTTGACCACGTGGATCAGGATCAGGCCCACCACCCAGCCCGTCACCAATC
>DATFVY010000178.1:0-5263 GCA_035259925.1 Burkholderiales bacterium | reverse complement strand
CAGCTCGCGGTCAACCCCGGCCTCTACGCCAAGGTACCGTACGACCCGGTCAAGGACTACGCGCCGATCACGCTGCTCGGCGCCGGCACCTACATCCTCGTCGTGCATCCTTCATTGCCGGCGAAATCGGTCAAGCAGCTCATCGCGCTGGCCCGCGCACAGCCGGAACAGATCGCGTATTCCTCGTCCGGCAACGGCAGCGGCGGTCACCTCGCGGCGGAGCTGTTGAACAGCATGGCCGGAATCCGGATGCTGCACGTGCCGTACAAGGGGGGCGGGCCGGCGCTGGTGGACCTGATCGCGGGCCAGGTGCAGGTGCTGTTCTCGACGCAACTCACGTCATGGCCGCACATCCAGAGCGGCCGCATCCGCGCCCTCGCGGTGAGCACCGCGAAGCGGCCTGCATCGATCCCCGATCTTCCCACGATCGCCGAGGCGGGCCTGCCGGGATACGACGCGGGCGTCTGGTACGGCGTTCTCGCTCCCGCCGGCACGCCGCGCGAGATCATCGCGCGGCTCAATGCCGAGATCGTGCGCGCGCTGAACCTGCCCGACTTTCGCAAGTTCCTCGTGAGCAATGCGATCGATCCAATCGGCAGCCCGCCCGAGGAGCTCGGGCAGTACATCAGGAGCGAGCTGGTGAAATGGGCGAAGGTCGTGAAGGAGGCCGGCGTGCGGGTTGATTAAAAGCTGAGCAGACGATCACCGGCGCCGCGCAAAAAACCGTTGCAGTGCGGGCGCTTGGCTCGTGTAAATAATCTGCAATTTCTCCCCGGTAATGTCGCGGTAACATGCGCCGGGGGAGAAAATCCGTGCTGCGTTCACTGGCCGTATCTTGCGTTGTTGCCGCGCTGTTCTCCGCGTCTGCGCTGGCTCAGGGCCGCGACGCTTCCGCAAACGGTTATCCCGGCAAGCCCGTGCGCATGATCGTCCCGCTCGCGCCCGGCGGCGGCAGCGACATCGTCGGCCGCATCCTCGCGCAGGCGCTGACGCAGCACTGGGGCCAGACGGTGGTCGTCGACAACCGTCCCGGCGCCGGCAGCACGCTCGGCACAACGCTGGCGGCGCGCGCCGCGCCGGACGGCTACACCCTGATGGTCACCAGCTCCTCGCACGCCATCGGGCCCGCGCTGTATCCGAACCTGTGGTTCGACGTGATCAAGGACTTCAGCGAAATCTCGCTGATCGCGAGCCAGCCCAGCATCATCGCCGTCAACCCCTCGCTGCGCGCCAGCAGCCTGAAGGAGCTCATCGCGCTGATGCGGGCTGAGCCCGGCAAGCTCGGCTTCGGGTCGGCCGGGCAGGGAACCGCCAGCCATCTGTCGAACGAGCTGTTGCTGATCACCGCCGGGGTGAAGGCGACGCACATTCCCTACAAAAGCGCGGGGCTCGCGTCCGCGGCGCTGCTGGGCGGGGAAATCCAGTTCATGGTGACCAACATGGCGACCGCCGCGCCGCTCGTGCGGGCGGGCAAGCTGCGGGGGCTCGCCGTCAGCAGCGCGCGTCGGTCGCCGACGGCGCCGGACTTGCCGACCGCGGAGGAGGCGGGGCTGACGGGCTACGAATACACCACCTGGTATGGAGCGCTCGCTCCCGCCGGCGTGCAGAAGCGAATCATCGCCAGGGTGAACGGCGATATCGTCAGGCTGCTGCAGAACCCGCAGGTCGCCGAGCGGTTCGCCGCGCAGGGCCTCGACGTGCAACCGAGCACGCCCGAGGAGTTCTCCGCGTACCTGAAATCGGAGCTGGCGAAGTGGGGACGGGTGGTGAGGGTCGCGGGCCTGCAGGTGCAGTGACCCCGCGAAAGCGCCGCTACAGACTGATCTCGCCTCGCAGGTATTCGACGGTGCGGCCGCCGATGACGACGCGGTCGCCCCGGTGCTCGCAGTAGAGCTCTCCCCCGCGGGCGGATACCTGCAGCGCGTGCAGCCTGACCTTGCCCATGCGGGCCGACCAGTAGGGAACGAGCGTGCAGTGGGCCGAACCCGTGACGGGGTCCTCCGGGATCCCGGCGCGCGGCGCGAAAAACCTCGAGACGAAATCCATCTCGTCGCCCGGCGCGGTCGCGATGACAGCGAATGCATCGAGCGCAGCGACGCGCTGGAAGTCGGGGCGCAGATTGCGCACGTCCGCCTCGGAATCGAAAACCGCCATCAGGTCGCGCGCCATGAAGGCCTCGCGCGGCGTTGCGCCCAGGGCGGACCCCAGGGCGTCGCTTACCTCCACCGGCTTGCCGGGGCGGGAAGGAAAATTCATATTGAGGAGGTCGCCGTCCCGCGTGACCGAAAGATTGCCGCTGCGCGTGCTGAACACGACCATGTCACGCTCAGGGAAGTTGTGCCGCAGCAGGACATGCGCGGACGCGAGCGTCGCGTGGCCGCACAGGTCCACCTCGACCGCCGGCGTGAACCAGCGTAGCGGCACGACACCGGTGCGGGGAATGACGAAGGCAGTTTCCGCGAGGTTGTTCTCGGCGGCGATGGCCGCGAGCGTCTCGTCGGACAGCCAGTCCTCGAGCAGCACCACGGCCGCCGGGTTGCCCCCGAACAGGCGGCCGGTAAACGCATCAACCTGGTAGAGCGGCAGTTTCATCGTCCCGCGCATCAGCGATACCGCTTCCCCGACCATCAGGCGCAGCCAGGGTCCACCCACGTGCCTTCTCCTTATAGCAGACCCGCACGGCGGTATGCGGCAGGGTCGTTCCAGGGGCCGCACTCGGGATAGACCGCTCTCAGCCAGACCTCGCGTGCACTGTCCGCGGCGGGCGCTGCTTCGGCGCGTGGCAGGAAGGTCCGCGCATCCCCGCTATCTGGCGGGCGGAGCTCCACGGCGGCGTTTTGCCTGGCGAGCATCAACGCCAGGCCGGCGCGATCCAATGTGAAACGGTCGCCGGCATCGAGGAACACGTCGCGTGTGTCCGCCTCCTGCGTGAGCCAGATGCTTCCGCGCAAGCAGGCGACCGTCCATCCGGCGGCGTCGTGCAGGCGCAATCCCTGTCCGGAGCCAAGCTCCATGCTGAAGCGATCGGCGCCGACGCGCGCTGCCCGGCGCGGAAGAAGGCTCCAGAGCCGCTTCCACAGGCCGGCGGCTGGCGTGCCGCGGTCGCCGATGACGGGAAAACGCTGGAGGATGTGGGTGGACACGACCGTTCTCCGATGACAGGCCCGCATCCTAGCGGTGGGGCGGGGGTACGTAACAGACTCAGGATACGCAAACTGTATACAGGACAGTTGCCTGCAGAATACACTGTACTCATGGCAGTCCCCGGCAACTGTCTCTGGGACATTTTCGCGAACGGGATAATCTGGCCGTCATAATGGAAACCGATACCTCCAGCGTCCTCTACGAGTCCGTCGCGAGCGAGATTTCGACCCTGATCAATTCGGGCACGCTCGAGCCCGGCGACCGCGTGCCTTCGGTGCGCCGCCTGAGCCAGCAGAAGCGCGTCAGCATCTCGACCGTGCTCCAGGCCTACGCCGTGCTCGAGAACCGCGGGCTCATCGAGGCGCGCCCGCAGTCGGGCTACTACGTGCGCACCCCGCAGCGCTCGATGGAGGAGCCGGCCACGAGCCGTCCGCCGCGGGCGCCGCGGCTGGTGGGCGTGCATGAAATGGTGAGCCGCGTGCTGGAAGCAACCCGCCAGCGCGATGTGGTGCCGCTGGGCGGAGCGATTCCGGGCTCCGAGCTCGTGCCCACCGCCAAGCTGCAGCGCATCATCTCGGCGATCGCGCGCCGCCAGCCCCAATCGATGGCGTCGTACGGCATGCCGCCGGGACGGGACGAATTGAGACGCCAGGTCGCCCTGCGCGCGCGCGACTGGGGCGTCAGCGTGACGGCGGACGAGGTCGTCATCACCCACGGCTGCATGGAAGCGCTGAATTTGTGCCTGCGCGCCGTGACCCGGCCGGGAGACATCGTGGCGCTGGAGTCTCCGACCTACTACGGCGTGCTGCAGATCATCGAAAGCCTGGGCCTGAAGGCGCTCGAGATCCCGACGCACTCGCGCGACGGCATCTCGCTCGATGCCCTGGCCCTCGCGATCGAGCGGGAGAAGATCAAGGCCTGCATCATCATGCCCAACGTCAGCAATCCGCTCGGCAGCACCATGCCCGACGCGGCGAAGAAGCGCCTGGTGCAGATGCTCGCCGAGCACGACATACCCCTGATCGAGGACAGCGCCTACAACTCGCTGTATTTCGGTGCCGCGCATCCGCATGCAGCGAAGGCGTACGACCGCAAGGGCATGGTGATGCTGTGCTCCTCCTACACCAAGAGCCTGGCGCCGGGATTCCGGGTCGGCTGGGTCGCCCCGGGGCGCTTCTACGAGCAGGTGTTAATGCTCAAGTTCATGAACACCGGCGGCATGTCAGAGCTGCTGCAACTCGCGGTCGCCGAGTTCCTTGAGAACGGCGGCTACGACCGGCACCTGCGCTCGCTGCGGCGGGCCTACGCGCGCCAGACCGAGCTGGTCCAGGGTGCGGTCGCCAAGCACTTTCCGGCGGGGACGCGGGCGACCCGTCCGAGCGGCGGCTTCGTCCTGTGGGTGGAGCTGCCGGAGGGCTGCGACGCGGTGGAGTTGTTCGAGCACGGGATGCGCGAGCAGATCGGCTTCGCGCCAGGCCCCATGTTCTCCGCCACCGACCGCTATCACAACTGCCTGCGGCTCAGCTGCGCGGCGCAGTGGACGCCGCGCATCGAGAACGCGCTGGCGCGTCTCGGCGAGCTCGCTCGCCGCCAGCTCGAGAAGCCCGCGAAGCGCGTATAAGCATCACTGCTTCACTTCCTCACCTGCCTCACCCGCGCCAGCGCTGATATAGAATGGCGGCTCTTTCGAGGAGCCGGCCATCAAGCGCAAAGAACTGGGTGTCGCGGTTGTCGGCGCCGGCCGCATCGGCTCGCTGCGCGCGCGACTGGCGGCAGAGCATCCGGCCGTTCGCTTCCTGGCGGTTTCCGACTCGGAGCCCGCGCGCGCGCGAGACCTCGCGCAGAAAGCCGGCGCGCAGTTCCATTCCGGCGACAACGCGGCGGCCATCTCCCGGCCCGAGGTCAACACCGTCATCATTTCGACCAGCGAAGGCTCGCACGTCGAGCCGATGCTGCATGCCATCGAGCTCGGCAAGCAGGTGCTGGTCGAGAAGCCGATCGCGCTTTCCCTGCCCGACGCGGACCGCGTGATCCGCGCGGCCGCCAAGGCCGGGGTCGATGTGCGCGTCGGCTACAGCCGCCGCTACAAGGAGCGCTACCTCATCGCGAAGGAGCAGAT
>DATFVY010000177.1:0-3769 GCA_035259925.1 Burkholderiales bacterium | reverse complement strand
CTGCAGCACGACCGGCCCTTCGTCGAGTCCCTCGGTGGGACGGAAGATGGTGAGGCCGGTGCGGGTGTCGCCGCGGATGATCGGCCAGTTGATGGACGACGGTCCGCGGTACTTGGGCAGCAACGAGGGGTGGTACTGGATGGTGCCGAGGCGCGGCAGCTTGACCAGGCTGTCGGGCGCGAACTGCAGCACGTAGGCCATGATGCCGATATCGGCCTTGAGAGCAGTCAGGGCCTCGTGGGCTTCCGGTTCACGCAGCGACTTGAACTGGAACACCCTGAGGCCCTTCTCCTCGGCGGCCGCGCGCAGGGGATCAGCCTTGGCGCCGGGTTTCTCGGGCGCGCAGAAGACGCCCGCCACCTCGTCCTTGCGGGCCAGGAAGGCCTCGAGCACGGCCTTGCCGAAGTCCTGCTGCCCGATGATTGCGACTCTCATGATTCTCTCCGTTTCCAAATGAAGCGGCGCGTTGAACGGCGTCGCGACGTCCGTTCGAACGCGCCGCTAGCTGAGCGGGCGCGTCTGCGTCCCGCTCAAGCGGCTTTCTTCGGCGGCAGCGAGAAGGCGCCGGCCCCCTTCAGCGCCTGTATCCTGGCGTCGTCGTAGCCCAACACCTGCTTGAGGATCTCGTCGGTGTGCTCGCCGAGCGTCGGGGAACGCTCGATCTTCGCCGGCGAGGCCGACAGCTTGATCGGCATGCCGACGTTCCACCACTTGCCACGCTGCGGATGGTCGAGCTCGACCCACATGTCGCGGCCGCGCACGTGCTCGTCGTTGGCGAGATCCGCGCTCGACATGATCGGACCGCAGGGCACGTCGAGCGGGTTCAGGATCGCCATCAGCTCGCGCTTCGTGTATTTCTCCGCGAACTTGTTGATCAGCGTCCACATCAGGTTCTGGTTCTTGCGGCGATCGCCGATCTTGGCGAAGCGCGCGTCGCCCGCCATGTCGGGCATGCCGACGTCCGGCCCGATGCGCTTGGCGAGGTCTTCCCACACCGCTTCCTGCACCACGACGTACAGCCAGTCATTGGGGCCGTGCGGCTTGCAATGAATCGCGTTGCCGAGCTGCCCACCCCCCGAGTCGTTGCCGGCGCGCGGCACGTCGCCCATCCCCTTGTAGGTGGGTACGGAGTACTCGGGCAGATCGCCGCGTGCCAGGCGCTGGTGATCGCGGAACTTCACGCGACACAGGTTCATCACGCCGTCCATCATCGCGACCTCGACGTACTGGCCCTTCCCCGTCTTGTCGGCCTGGCGCAGCGCAGCGAGCAGGCCGATGGCGAGGTGCAGGCCCGTGCCGGAGTCGCCGATCTGCGCTCCGGTCACGAATGGCGGGCCGTCCGGGACGCCGGTCGTGCTCATCGCGCCGCCCATCGCCTGCGCCACGTTCTCGTAGGCCTTGAAGTCGGAGTACGGGCCCGTCGAGCCGAACCCCTTGATCGAGCCCATCACGATCTTGGGGTTGATCTCGTGGATCTTCTCCCACGGGAAGCCGAAGCGATCCAGCACGCCGGGACCGAAGTTCTCCATGATGATGTGGCATTCCTTCACCAGGTCCACGAACACCTGCTTGCCCTCGTTCGTCTTCATGTTCACGGTGATCGAGCGCTTGTTGCAGTTGAGCATCGTGAAGTAGAGCGAGTCGGCGTTCGGCACGTCGCGCAACTGACCGCGCGTCGCGTCGCCCTGCGGGTTCTCGAACTTGATCACGTCAGCCCCCAGCCAGGCGAGCAGCTGCGAGCAGGTCGGGCCCGCCTGCACGTGCGTCATGTCGAGAATTCTCACACCTTTCAATGCTTCCATGGCGTCCTCACTCGTTGTTGTTTACTGTCGCGAGATGAGCTGCTCCAGTCCGCTCGTGCTCGCGACCGCTTGAGCGGCGCGCTTATCGCGTCCGCTCCAAGCGCTATTTCTTCTTCGCCGCGCTCGGGTTGAGGCTGGTGATGCGGCCGCTCTCGGTGCCGGCAGTCTCATCGATGACGGCGTTGATGAGCGTCGGCTTGCGCGAGCGCAAGGCCTCTTCCATCCCCTTGCGCAGCTCTGCCGGGGTCGTCGCGTGCACACCCACCCCGCCGAAGGCCTCGATCAGCTTGTCGTAGCGCGCGCCCTTGACGAATACCGTGGGCGCCACGTCAGGACCGCCGGTCGGGTTGACGTCGGTGCCCTTGTACACGCCGTTGTTGTTCATCACCACGATGCACACCGGCAGGTTGTAGCGGCAGATGGTCTCGACCTCCATGCCGGAGAAGCCGAAGGCGCTGTCACCCTCGATGGCGATCACCGGCTGCCTCGTCACCGCCGCGGCGGCGACGCAATAGCCCATGCCGACGCCCATGATGCCCCAGGTGCCGACATCGATGCGCTTCCTCGGCTTGTAGATGTCCACGATGCTGCGCGTGAAGTCGAGCGCGTTGGCGCCCTCGTTGACCAACATCGCGTCCGGGTTCGCCTTGACGATATCGCGCACCACGTTGAGCGCGCTATGGAAGTTCATCGGCGAGGGATTCTTCGCCAGCGTCTCGGTCATCTTCTCGATGTTCTTGCTCTTGCGCTCGGCGATGGAGCCCATCCATTCGGTGGACGGCCGGGTCCAGCCGCCGCTCATGCCCGCCAGAAGCGCCGAGACGCAGGAGGCGATGTCGCCGACCACGGGCGCGTCTATGCGCACGTTGCTGTCGGCCTCCTGGGGCGAAATATCGACCTGGATGAATCTCTGGCCGCCCCAGTCCTTGGACCCTTTGCCGCCCCAGGTCTTGCCCTTGCCGTGCGACAGCAGCCAGTTGAGGCGCGCGCCGATCAGCATGACCACGTCCGCCTCGGGCAACACGTAGGAGCGCGCGGCAGAGGCGCACTGCTCGTGTGTGTCGGGCAGCAGGCCCTTCGCCATCGACATCGGCAGGTAGGGAATGCCGGTTTTTTCGATAAGGGACTTGATGTCCGCGTCGGCCTGCGCGTAGGCCGCGCCCTTGCCGAGGATGATCAGCGGCTTCTTCGCGCTCTTCAGCAGGTCCAGCGCGCGCCTGACGGCGTCGGGCGCGGGGATCTGGCGCGGCGCGGGGTCCACGACCTTGATCAGCGAGTTCCTGCCAGCCGCGGCGTCGATGCTCTGGGCAAAGAGCTTCGCCGGCAGGTCGAGGTAGACGCCGCCCGGGCGGCCCGACACGGCGGCGCGGATCGCGCGCGCGATGCCCACACCGATGTCCTCGGCGTGCAGCACGCGGAAGGCCGCCTTGGCGACCGGCCTGGCGATCGCCAGCTGGTCCATCTCCTCGTAGTCGCCCTGCTGCAGATCCACGATCTCGCGCTCGCTCGAGCCGCTGATCAGGATCATGGGAAAACAGTTGACGGTCGCGTGGGCGAGCGCGTTGAGGCCGTTCAGGAAGCCCGGAGCGGACACGGTCAGGCAGATGCCGGGCTTCTGCGTCAGGAAACCGGCGATCGAGGCGGCGTAGCCCGCGTTCTGCTCGTGGCGGAACGAAAGTACCCGCAGTCCCGCCGCCTGCGCGCGGCGCGTCAGGTCGGTGATGGGGATGCCGGGGAGGCCGTAAATCGTGTCGAGGCCGTTCAGCTTGAGGGCATCGATGACCAGTTGAAAGCCGTCGACGACTTCCGCTTTGGGCTGCACGTCGGTGGGGTTTGCTGCAACCGGGTTTTCGACGTTTCCCATGGCTTTCTCCTTGCGAAATAGGTGAGCGGTGTGCCAGCTTACTGCAGAGCCCTCAAATATAGGCAGCGCCCGCCGCGCCGGCCTTGACCCCGGTCAAGTTTTC
>DATFVY010000176.1:0-3461 GCA_035259925.1 Burkholderiales bacterium | reverse complement strand
CGCCCATGGATTCGCAACGCCTGATCCTCTTCTTCGTCTTCGCTTTCTCGGTGTTCATGCTGCTCGATGCCTGGCAGCGTGAGCAGCAGCCGTCGAAGCCGCCGGCAGGCGTCGTGGACAAGGAGAAGGACAAGGACAAGGCTACCAAGGGCGCGCCGGCCAGCGCGGCGGACGTGCCGGTCCCAAGCCAGAAGCTCGCCCCTGCTCCCCCGGTCTCGCAGCCGCAGCGCGCTGCCCCGGTTCAAGGGGGCGCCCTGATCGAGGTCGAGACCGATCTCCTCGTTGCGCGTATCAGCAGCGAGGGCGGCGACTTGCGCTACCTGCGGCTCAAGAAGCACCGCGACACGCTGGACAAGAAAAAAGCCTTCGTGCTCCTGGACGTTACCCCGGAACGCACCTACGTCGCGCAGTCGGGCCTGATCGGCAGCGGGCTACCGACTCATCGAACCGCATACGCTGCCACGGCCGCGAGCCACCAGCTGGCCGAGGGGCAGGACACGCTGGAGGTTCGCCTGACCGCGCCAGCGGGCGGCGGCATGGAAGTGGTCAAGAGCTATCGGTTCCGGCGGAATAGCTACCTCATCGATGTCACCTTCGAGATCGGAAACAAGGGCTCGTCGCAGGCGCAGCCGTACGCGTATTTTCAGCTGGCGCGCGATGGCAGCCCGCCGCCGGGCGACTCCGCAATGCTGCCGACATTCACCGGTATCGCGGTCTACACGGAGAAGGAGAAATTCCAGAAGCTCACTTTCGAAGACGTGGCCAAGGCCAAGACGCCCTACCCCAAGAACAGCAACGACGGCTGGATCGCGATACTCCAGCATTATTTCTTCAGCGCCTGGCTGCCGAAAAACGGGACGCCCCGCGAGTTCTACACGCGCAAGCTGGATGACAACCTCTACTCCGCAGGCGTGATCGTGCCCGCGGGCACGATCGCCCCGGGCGAGCGTGCCGTGGTGACCGTTCCGCTCTATGTCGGGCCGGAAGAGCAGGAGAAACTTTCGAAGATTGCGCCGGGCTTGCAGCTCACGATCGACTATGGCTGGCTGACGGTGATCGCGGTGCCGCTGTTCTGGGTGCTGGAATGGCTCTACCACTGGGTGGGCAACTGGGGCGTGGCGATCATCATCCTCACGATCATCATCAAGGCTCTTTTTTATCCGCTGTCAGCGGCGAGCTATCGCTCGATGGCCAAGATGCGGGTGCTGGCGCCCAAGCTGCAGAAACTCAAGGATCAATACGGCGACGACCGGCAGCGCATGCAGCAGGCGATGATGGAGCTGTACAAGACAGAGAAAATCAACCCACTCGGCGGCTGCATGCCGATTTTGGTGCAAATACCTGTTTTTATTGCACTTTATTGGGTGCTGTTGGCTAGCGTCGAGCTGCGCCATGCGCCCTTCATGCTGTGGATCGACGACCTCGCCGCAGCAGATCCCTGGTTCATACTGCCGATCCTGATGGCCGTGACGATGTGGGTCCAGACGCTGCTTAACCCGGAGCCACCGGACCCGGTGCAGGCCAAGGTCATGAAGATCATGCCGATCGTGTTCAGCATTTTCTTCTTCTTCTTCCCGGCCGGGCTGGTGCTCTACTGGCTGGTCAACAACATACTCTCGATCGCGCAGCAATGGCGCATCACGCGCGTGCTGGAACGCGAGGCCGCGGGCGCCCGCAAGAGTTGAGGTCGTCCCTGCCGGGCTGCGGCGTTATCGCGTAGTTCAAGCAGCTCGATGAACGACGAAGACATCATCGCTGCCATTGCCACCGCTCCCGGCCGCGGCGGCATTGGCGTGGTGAGAGTTTCCGGGCCGCGCCTGCAGGCGCTCATCACAGGCGTCGCGGGCGGACCGCTTGCTCCGCGCCGCGCAGCCGTGCGGGATTTCATCGATGCCCGGGGCGAGATTATCGACCAGGGCCTCGCCCTCTTCTTTCCCGCGCCGCAGTCCTATACGGGACAGGACGTCCTCGAACTGCAGGCCCACGGCGGCCCGATCGTGCTCCAGCTGCTCCTCGCGCGGTGCCTGGAGCTGGGAGCGCGCGCGGCGCAGCCTGGGGAATTCACCCGGCGCGCCTATCTCAATGACAAGCTCGATCTGGCGCAAGCGGAGAGCGTCGCGGACCTGATCGACGCGGCAACAGCGGCGGCGGCGCGCGGTGCACTGCGTTCCTTGCGCGGCGCGTTCTCCGAGCGGGTAGACGAGCTGGTGCGCGGGCTGATCGAACTGCGTACGCTGGTGGAAGCCTCCCTGGACTTTCCGGACGAGGAGGTCGATTTCATCCAGCGCGGCGACGGTGAAGGGCGTCTTTCCCGGCTGCGGGCCAAGCTGGAGGAAGTACTCTCGGCCTCCCGCCAGGGAAGCCTGCTACGCGAAGGCATGCACATCGTGCTGGCCGGGCAGCCTAACGTGGGCAAATCAAGCCTCCTCAACCAGCTCGCCGGAGAGGATCTCGCGATTGTCACGGAGATCCCCGGCACGACACGCGACGCCGTGCGCCAGAGCATCAACCTGGACGGTGTTCCGGCGCACATTATCGACACTGCGGGATTGCGCGATTCGAGCGACCCGGTCGAGCGGCTGGGAATTGCCCGAACCTGGGCTGCCATCGAGCGCGCGGATCTGGTTCTCATGCTGATGGACGCGACCCTGGGCGAGACGCCCGCAGATCGGGACATACTGAAAAAGCTCCCGGCGACGCTGTCTAGAATCCAAGTGTGGAACAAGATTGATCTGCTCGGGCAATCGCCCGGGCTGGCGCGTAGTGGTGAACTGACGACCCTACGAATATCAGCCAAGACCGGAGTAGGCATGGACCTCCTGAAACAAGCGCTGCTGGAGAGCGTGGGCTGGCAAGCGGGCAGCGGGGAAGGGCTCTTCATGGCGCGCGCCCGCCACGTCCAGGCCCTGACGCGGGCAGGCCATCATCTCGCGAGCGCCGCCCGGTCGCTCGACAAGCTAGAGCTGTTTGCCGAGGAATTGCGGCTGGCGCAAACCACTCTGGGAACCATCACTGGCGAATTCACTCCCGACGACCTGCTGGGCGAGATCTTCAGCCGCTTTTGCATCGGCAAGTAGCTGGATGTTTCACGTGAAACAAGGGGCAGCTCCCGTATGCTGCGATGCAGCAATGGCCGGTTCCACGTGGAACCGCCGGACCAAGTACGGTATCATCTACCGACATGCTATCCCAGCCCGAATACCAATGCAAGTTATTGATAAATATGATATTATTGTAGTCGGCGGGGGTCACGCCGGGACCGAAGCAGCGTTGGCAGCTGCCCGAATGGGCTGCCAAACCCTGCTGCTGACCCATAGCATCGAAACCTTGGGCCAGATGTCGTGCAACCCGTCGATCGGCGGTATCGGCAAGGGGCACTTGGTCAAGGAGATCGATGCCCTGGGCGGCGCCATGGCGGCGGCAACCGACGAAGCCGGTATCCAGTTTCGTATTCTCAATTC
>DATFVY010000175.1:0-6766 GCA_035259925.1 Burkholderiales bacterium | reverse complement strand
CGACCCGCCCGGGAAAACCAGCGACAAGCTCGTCGAGAACGCGGGCCGCAACCTCGGATCGGCGCAAGCGCCGGCACCCGTCGCGCCCGGACAAGGCGCGGCGGCTGAGCCCGGCAGCAGTCCCGCCACCGACGCGGCGCTTGCGGCCAGGGTAAAAGCCGCCCTCTCCGCCGAGCCGGAGTTGCGCACGGTGACAGTGGACGTCAAGTCGGCTGACGGCGTCGTCACGCTCTACGGCACCGCCGATTCTTCCGCCAGGAGCCAGCAGGCCGCCATGGTCGCCATGAACGTGGAAGGCGTGCGCTCGGTGAAGAACGAGATGGTGATCGTCAGGGGCTCGTGAGGGCCTGCTGAAATAACGAGGTGACGGGACGCGCCCCCGTCACTGCGCCGCCGCGTCACTGCGACTAGTCGCCGCGGATGTTGTTCTCGCGCACGACTTTGCCCCAGCGCGCGCTTTCCGCGAGCAGGAACTTCTGCAGTTCCGCCGGGCTGCTGACGGCAAGATCCATCCCGAGGGTTTCCCCGAGCTGCTTGCGCACGTCGGCCTGATCGAACACCTTCACGAGCTCGGCGTGGAACCTGTCGAGCACGGGCTTCGGTATCCCGGCCGGCGTCACGATGCCCCACCACGAAACTACCGAGAACCCGGGGAACCCCTGCTCCGCGACGGTCGGCACGTCAGGCAACACGCCGGAGCGCTTGCTCCCGGTGACCGCGATGGCGCGCAGCTTGCCCCCCTTCACGTGCGGCGAGGTGAGGGCCACCGTGCCGACTGCAAGGTCGATGTTGCCGCCCAGTGCGTCCACGATCATCGGGGCGCCGCCCTTGTAGGGCACGTGGACGATCTTGAAGCCGCCGGTCTGCTGCACGAGCGTCAGCCCCAGGTGTCCGAGGCTGCCGCTGCCGACAGAGCCGTAGGTCACAGTATCGGGCTTCGCTTTCGCCGTCCTGACCGCGTCGCCGAAGCTCTTGTACGGCTTTGCCGGATTGGTCACGATGGCGTTGGGCGCCGTCGCCACCAGCATGACCGGCGCGAGGTCTTTCAGCGTGTCGAACGGGAGATTGGGAATCAGGAAGGGATTCACCACGTGCATGTCGAACACGAATACGTAGGTGTAGCCGTCAGGGGTCGCCTTCGCTCCGATCCCCGTGCCGATGGAGCCCGATGCGCCGGTCCGGTTGTCCACGATGAATTGCTGCCCCAGCACCGGGGTGAGCTTGCTTCCGACCAGCCGCGCGAGCGGGTCGACCGTTCCGCCGGGGGGAAACGGCGAGATGAACCGCACCGGCCTGGTCGGCCAGTCGGTCTTTTGCGCGAGCAGCGGAAGCGCTGCCAGCGCGGCGGCGGCGGCCACAACGATACGCAAGGAAATACGCATGACGTTCCTCCTCGTCACTCGTCACTCATCACTCGTCACTGCTTCTTCGAGAGACCGATGCCCTCGACGAACTCGCGCTGCGCGTCGCGCTGCTGGCTGAGGTAGCGGGCAAATTCCGCGCTGCCCATCCAGCGGTCCTCGTAGAGATTGTTCACCGCGTATTCCCGCCACCGCGCGCTCTTGTGCACCTTCTCGAGCAGCCCCTCCATCGCGGCGGCCGCCTCCTTCGGCACGCCGGCGGGCATCACGAAGCCGCGCCCGGTGCCGATCTCGATCTTGTAGCCGACCTCGGTCAACGTGGGCACTTCGGGCAGTGCGGGCATGCGCTTTTCGGTGGTCACCGCCAGCACCCGCATCTTCTTCGCCTCGATGTGCGCCCACGCCTCGCTGACGTTCTCGGTCGTGAACGGCACGTGCCCGCCCAGTACCGCCAGCACGGCTTCCGAGCCGGCCTTGAACGTGACGAACTTGTAGCGGGAGCCGGTCTCCTTCTCCAGGCGCCAGAGCGTCATGCGCCCGGTGCCGGTGGCCGAGGTGATCGCGCACACGATCGAGTCGGGCTGGGCCTTCGCGTCGTCGATCAGGTCCTTGATGCTGCGGTACTTCGAGTCGGCGCCGACGATGATGCCCTGCGGGTCGCGCGCGAAGAAAGCGAGCGGCGTGAAATGCTCGAGCCCGAGCTCGAGGTCGGAGCGCGCGGCCGCGGTGAGGAACGAGCCGGTCGCGATGGTCAGCACCGTGTGCGGGTCGCCGCGCTTGCCCTTCGCATAGGTGAACGCGACCACGCCGGCGCCGCCGGTCTTGCTCTGCACCACCAGCGGCTGCGTGACCAGCTTGTCGCGGGCCATGATCTCGGTCACCAGGCGCGCGAACACGTCGGTGCCGCCGCCCGGGTTGACGTGCACGATGAACTCGACCGGGCGGCTCGGGTAGGGCTGCGCCGGCGCCACGCCTGCGGCGAGCGCGAGCGCGCACAGCGTGACCACATGTCTGCAAAGCTGAATCGTCATCTTCGATATCCTCCTCGAGCCTCCACATTACCAGTACACCACCGGGGTAGGGCACGCCGGGCCAGGGCTGTTTCAGTTATTCTGAAACAGCCTAAGATAGCGGGCAGGAGGGACGAGAATGTCCAATATATGTATGTCGATCCGGGCGGTGGCGGCCCTGTGCGCAGCCGCTTCGCTGCACCCGGCTTTCGCGGCTGACGTCGCGAAGGACTACCCCAACCGGCCGATCCGCTTCATCGCGCCGTTCGTGGCCGGTGCCGGCACCGACGCCACCGCGCGCGCGATCGCGCAGAAACTGTCCGAGACGTGGGGCCACCAGGTCGTCGTGGACAACCGCACCGGCGCCGCGGGCGCGATCGGGGTGGACTTGACGGCCAAGGCAGTGCCGGACGGCTACACCATCTGCCTGATCTCGGCGTCGCACTCGGTGAATTCCGCGACGAACCCGAACCTGCCGTACGACCTCATCAAGGACCTGCAGGCGATCACGCAGGCTTCCTCCCTGTTCTACGCGGTCTACCACAGCCCCTCGGTGCCGGTAAGCTCGATCAAGGAGCTCATCGCCTACGCCAGGGCGAACCCGGGCAAGCTCAATTTCGGATCGTCTGGCACCGGCGGCCTGCAGCACCTTTCAGGCGAGATGTTCAACTACCTGGCGAAGGTGAACATCGTGCACGTGCCGTACAAGGGGTCGGCCGCGGTGATCACGGCCATGCTTTCGGGCGACGTGCAGGTCGGATTCGGGACGCTGTTCGGCGTGCGCCCGCACATGCAGAGCGGCCGCCTCAAGGTGCTGGCGATCACCGCCGGCAAGCGCTCTTCGGCCGCGCCCGAGCTGCCGACGGTCATCGAGGCCGGGCTCCCGGGTTACGAGGTGGACCAGTGGTACGGCGTGATCACGACGGGCAAGGTGCCGGCGCCTATCGTCCGCAAGCTGAATGCGGCCATCGGCGAGGCACTGAAGCAGCCCGACGTGGTCAAACGCTTCGGGGCGGATGGATCGACGCCGGTCGGCTCAACGCCCGAGCAGTTCAGCGCGCACATCAAGTCGGAAATCGCCAAGTGGCGCAAGCTCGCCAAGGACGCCAAGCTGGAGCTGCACCACTGAGGCGCGACGGACCGGATGTCATGAGACAAGCATCACCCGACCACCGCCCGGCCCGCGCGCCGGCGCCCGGGGCGGCCAATACCGCGGGCGCGTTTCAGGTGGTGCCGAGCGGCGCCGCGCTGGGAGCGGAGATACGCGGCGTGGACTTCGCGCTGTCCGTGCCGGAAGAAGTGAAGGCGGCGCTGCGCCGCGCCTGGGCCGACCACCTGGTGCTGCTGATCCGCGGCCAGCGCCTGACCGACGAGCAGCTGCTCGCGACCTCTTCGATCTTCGGGCCGCCGCACGACGCGGCCTCCCGCAAGTACCACCTCGAAGCGGGGCAGAAGGTGGACGATGCCTACATGGTATCGAAGCACCCGAGCATCACGATCATCTCCAACCTTGACGCGAACGGGAAGCCGGTGCTGGACAACGGCGGGCTCGGCAGCTACGAGGTGGTGTGGCACACCGACAATTCGTACGTGAAGGTGCCGCCCGCCGGCAGCATGCTCTATGCACTGGAGGTGCCGGTGAACGGCGGCGGCGACACGTCGTTCAACAACCAGTGTCTCGCCTACGAGGAGCTGCTGCCGGACCTGAAGCGCGCGATCGAGGGCAAGTACCAGGTGCACGACTCGAGCCGCAACAGCGCAGGCGTGCTGCGTCCCGGCGTGAAGCTGCCCACCCGCCCCGAGGAAGTCGAGGGCCCGACGCACCCGCTGGTGCGGGTGCACCCCGTCACGGGGAAACCCGCGCTGTATCTCGGCCGGCGCCGGGTGTGGCCCTCGAACTACATCGTCGGGATACCGAACGAGGAGAGCGAGCGCCTGCTCGACCGGTTATGGGCGCATGCGACCCAGCCGCGCTACGCGTGGACCCATCAGTGGCGCGTCGGCGACATGGTGCTGTGGGACAACCGCTGCTGCATGCACTACCGCACCGAGGTGGACGTCGCCCAGCGGCGCGTGATGCACCGCACGACGATCAAGGGCGATCCACTCGTCGCGCCGTGGGAGAACTCCCAGTGAGGAGGTGAGGGAGTGTGGAAGTGAGGGAAAACCTCCCTGCCTCACCGCTTCACTGCCTCACTGCCTCACTGCAGCTAAACCCCCTCGACGATCCGCAGCTCCCTCTCGACCGCGTTCGTCCCCAGAGCCTTGAGCGCTTCCTTGTAGCCGGGGCTGTCGTGCGCGGCGATCGCCGCCTGCACGCTGTCGAACTCGATCACCACCGTGCGCTGGTTGAGTCCCGCCTCGTAGACCTTCGCGGGCATGCCGCGGGCGAGAAAGCGGCCGCCGGCGGCCTGCACCGCGGGACCGGCGAGCTTCGCGTAGGCGGCAAGGGCATCGTTGTTCTTGATCGAGCGGTAAAACGCTATCCAGTAGGCTTTGGCCATGACAGGCATCTCCTTCCAAAAGGCTCGTTAGAGTAAGATTTCCCCCTCCCGCAGGCAACTGACTCAAGGAGAATCCAGATGATGAACTACAACCCGGCGGCCCAGTTCCCGGTCAAGGAATGGGACGTGGAGTTCCGGCGCGCCCCGAAGCGCACGCTGATGGCTCGCATCTATCAACCCCAAGGTCCCGGACCGTTCCCGGCGCTGCTCGACGTCCACGGCGGCGCCTGGCACGACAAGGACCGCTTCGCCAACGTGCCCATGTGCCAGGCGGCGGCGCAGAGCGGCATCCTGGTAGTGGCGATCGACATGACCAACTCGCCCGAGGCGCCCTACCCGGCGTCGGTGCAGGACGCGAGCCTCGGCATCCGCTGGCTCAAGTCGAAAGCCGCCGAGTGGAAGGGCGATGCCTCCACTGTCGGCATCCTCGGCAGCTCGAGCGGCGGGCATGTCGCCCAGCTGATCGGCATGCGCCCGCGCGACCCACGCTACAACGCGCTGCCCGGGCCGGCCGGGGTGGACGCGACGGTCGCCTACGTCGCGACGCGCTCGCCGATCAGCGATCCGCACTCGCGCTACGAGCACATGGTCAAGACGAACCGTCCGGAGATGGAGAAGAAGAGCAAGATGTACTTCAATCCCTGGGACTCCATCTTCGAGGCCAATCCCATGAAGATGCTCGAGCGCGGCGAGAAAGTGACGCTGCCGCCGATGCTCGTCATGCAGGGCGAGCTCGACTCCAACGTGCCGTGGCAGATCTCGGACAAGTTCGGCAAGCTGTATCGCGCCGCGGGCGGAGAATGCGACGTGGAGATCTTCAAGGGTTGCGAGCACATGTGGATCTCCGAGCCGGGCCCGCAGACCGACCGCGCGCACGAAGTGCTCAAGGCTTTCATCGCCCGCCAGCTGAGGGCCATGCGCAAGGCGGCGTAGCCGCTCCGCAGAGAGACGCCAGACGCCAGATGCCAGACGTCAGTGGAGGGTCGGCTGTTACTGACAGCTGGCGGCTGACGGCTGGCGGCTTCGCCGCCGCGAGCTCGTCATGAGCAGCTCGCGGCAGGCGATGCACGCAGGCGAGGCTGTCGCCGAGGCGCTCCGCGAGGAAGGCGTCGAGCGCGTCTACAGCGTGCCCGGCTCCCACATCCACCCCATTTACGACGGGTTGAGCCGGGTGAGCTCGATCCGGATGGTCACCTGCAAGCAGGAGCCGAACGTCGCCCTCATGGCGGACGCCTACGGCCGCCTCACCGGCAAGCCGGGGGTGTGCGTCGTGACCGCCGGGCCGGGCGGGCTGAATTCCATGGCCGGAGTTGCCCAGGCCTACGGCGCCGCCTCGCCGGTAGTCCACATCGGCGGCGCGGTGCCGCTCAAGGCGGCGCGCGAGGCTTTTCATGGCGTGGACAATCCCGCCTTCGTCCACGAGATGTACAAGAACATCACCAAGTGGAGCGCGCGCGTCGAGCGCCTCGCCGACGTTCCCGAAGTCATGGCGAAGGCTTTTCACATCGCGCGCAGCGGCCGCCCGGGCCCGGTCCATGTCGAGCTGCCCCGTGTGTCCGATTACAGCGAGTACATCCTGCAGGAAGAGCGCGCGGTCCTGCCCGCCTACCGGCCGAGGCCGACGGTGGTCGCCCAGCCCGATCCGAGGGACGTGGAGCGCTGCGCGAAGCAGCTCATGGAAGCGCGGTCTCCCGTTATCGCGGCGGGCAAGGGCGTGATCCGCAAGGGCGCCACCGCGGCGCTCGCGGAACTCTCGCTCAAGCTGCAGGCGCCGGTGATCTTCGCGCAGGATGCGATCGGCGTGATTCCGGAGTCGCACCCTTTCTACGCCGGCCATTTCCAGCACTATCGCAGTCATCCCCTCTGCGTCGAGGCGCTCAAGCGCACCGAT
>DATFVY010000174.1:0-8268 GCA_035259925.1 Burkholderiales bacterium | reverse complement strand
TCGCTCCCGGCGAAGACGACCAAGGAGCTGATCGCCCTCGCGCGCACGACGAAAGGCGGCTTGAGCTACGCCGGAACCGGGACCGGGGGCGCCACCCATCTCGCCACCGAGCTGTTCTCGAGCATGGCCAAGATCAAGATGGTCGCTATCCAGTACAAGAGCACCGGCGCCGCGATGTCCGATCTTCTTTCGGGCCAGGTGCCGGTGATCGTGGGCAGCCTGCTGCCGGTGACGCCGCACCTGAGCACCGGCAAGCTCAGGGGCCTCGCGGTGACAACAGCCAAGCGCTGGCATACGCTGCCCAACTTGCCGACCATTGCCGAAACGCTACCCGGGTACGAGGTCGTGCTCTGGTTCGGGACGATGGCGCCGCGTGGGGTTCCACAGCCGATCATCACGACGCTCAACGGAGCGATCAACAAGGCGCTGCACGACCCGGCCGTCAAGAAAACCCTCGAGACCGACGGCATGATCGCGAGCGGCGGCACCCCGCAGGCGTTCGGGGACCGCATCCGCAAGGACTACGACCGCTGGGTAAAAGTAGTGCGGGAACAGAACATCAAGCCGGAATAGCCGGCCGTACGCATGCCGGGACTCGCACGCGCGCACGCGCAGGCGGCATTCGCATCGGCCGTGCTGCTTTTCGCCCTCGCCGGATGCCAGGGCATGCAGGTCTATCCCAACCTGCAGCAGCAGCTCATCTCGCTGCGCCCGGGGGACCTCGAAGCTTCCGGCATCGCTTTCCTCACGCCCTCGACCGTTACCGGCCAGGAGCAGGAGAAGCAGGCCGTCGCGCTCACGTTTGCCGAGGTATTGAAGCGCGAGCGGCAGGGGCTGCGGGTCGTGACGCTGGCCGAAACCCTCGGCGCCATCAACAAGGCGGGACTCGCCGATGAATACAAGCGGATGTACGACGACTACCGCGACACCGGCCTGCTCTCGCGCGAAGTCCTGCGACGGGTGAGCGCAGCTACCGGTGCGCGCTATCTCGCCCAGCTCAAGCTGCAGGAGTTCGGCCAGAGCTCGAAAGAGCGCTTCGGAGTGTTCGGCTTGCGCATCATGCAGACCCAGTACGGGCATGTCCGGCTGTTCCTGCAGATCTGGGACAGCAGCGACGGCTCGGTCGCGTGGGAAGGCATGCAGGAAATGCGCATTTCACAGGAAACGATCACCGAGGAGCCGGTGATGCAGCGCACCGTGCTCGAACACACCGCCCGGGATATCATCGCCAAACTGCCCTGAACCCGTTGCTCGTCGCTCGTTTCTCGTGCCACCAGTAACGGGCAACGAATCACCCGGTCATTGCTGCCGCCCGGCTTTGTCCGTGAGAGGAACGAAGCGGACCGCGAGGACGGTGCGGCGCGTCACGGTCCCGCCCGGCTGCCTTTCAATCAGCAGCAGCGATTGCCCCGCAGACTGGCCGCCAACGGGCACGACCAGCCGGCCGCCGGTTTTCAGCTGGTCGATCAGCGCCTGCGGAACTTCACGCGGCGCCGCCGTGACCATGATTGCGTCGAACTGCGCTTCCTCGGGCCAGCCCAGGTAGCCGTCACCCACGCGCGTCACCACGTTGCGGTAACCGAGGCGCGCCAGGCGCTGCTGCGCCTCCCGCGCCAGCGGCTCGACGATCTCGACGGTGTAGACCATTCCGGCCACCTCGGCGAGCACCGCCGCCTGGTAGCCGGAGCCGGTGCCGATTTCCAGCACCTTGTCGCCCGGCTTGATATCCATGAGGTCAGTCATGAGGGCGACGATGAACGGCTGCGAGATGGTCTGGCCCCTCCCGATCGGCAGCGGCCGGTTGGCGTAGGCGTTGCGCTGCTCCGCCGCCGGGACGAATTCGTGGCGCGGCACCTTCAACATCGCCTCCATCACACGCTCCGACAGCGCGGCGCGGCCGGTCTCGTGGCGCGTTTCGCGCACCAGCGCGGCGATCTCCTCCACCATGCGCTTGCGCGGTGGCTCGAAAGCATCCTGGGGTTGTGCCTGGATCGTGTCCACGCCTGCCGGCGCCAGCGCGCCGGCCATCGCAAGCACGCAGCCAACCATCTTCCGTACGAACGAACGGGGCATACCGGTCTTCCCAGTATGCCCCGCGAAACGGAACCAGGGCAATCAGCGGCCCCGGTATCTAGCCCTTAAGGCAGGAACTCATGAACTTCTTGCGGGCGTCGCCTTCGAGCTTCTTGGCGCCCGCCTGCTTGTTGCAGTCGGCCATGCGCTGCTGCTGCGCTTTCTGCGCGGGCGAGGGGCCGGCAGCGTCCCCGCTCAGGCAGGAACTCATGAACTTCTTGCGGGCATCCCCTTCGAGCTTCTTGGCGCCCGCCTGCTTGTTGCAGTCGGCCATGCGCTGCTGCTGCTTTTTCTGGGCCTCGGTCGGCGCCTTGGCCTTGTCCTTGTCCTGCGCCACGGCCAGCGGCGCCGCCGCCAGCATGAGACAGCACAACAGCATCGTCAGCTTGTTCATATTCGCTCCTCAGGTTGTTGATTTCACCAACCCCGCTGCGCGCGGGGGCTCCGGTGTCGGGCTCTCCCGACGCCGCTTATAACGCGCCAGACCTCGGCCCGTGTACGCATCATATCCCGCGGCTGGCGACCGGTCGCAACCCGGTGTGCCGCCATGGGCAAGTGGTCTGCTGCAAGGGGTTCAATCCTCCCATTCCTGCAAAGGGCATCTAACCTAGAGACAACCGGCTGCCTTTCATTACAAAGTAACGCATCGTGCTGCTAGTCCGAAAAGCTCAGGGGCGGGGTTCTTCGAGTAACCGCAGACGTTCATCATGAGCGCTGACGGGATTTCACGCGCCTCAGGGCATGCGCTGCCTCCTCCCACGCCGATCTTGCGCGCGGTACTGCAACATCCACCCCGAATTGAAGTCAAACCCCTACCGGTAGAGAGCACGATGGACCAGGCCGTCAGCACCCCCAATTCCCTTTCCGCGCCCACCCCGCTTTCCGCGCTCAAGCGGCTGCGGCACTGGTGGCAGCGGGTCGCCGCGTCGGTACTCTCCATGCCCGGCGAGCCCGGGGTCGACCTGGCCACCGCGCGCCTGCTCGACGAGCTCGCGAACCTGATCGAGGACGCCCGGGCACAGCGCGGCGGAGAGATCTCCGTGCGCAGCCGGGCCGAGCGGATCGCCGCCATCTACCGCGCGGCGAGCCTGCCGCAGCGCGCCGCGATTCTCAATCTCATCACCCGGGAGTTCGCTCCCGACCGCGAGGCGCTGGAGAAAGCCATCGCGGCGATCCGGGCGGCAGCCAACGACGCCGAGCTTTCCCACGCCGAGGCGCGCCTGCGCGTGGCGCTCAACCATCCGCGGGCCAAGTTCCTGGCGCAGTTCAACCTGCTTGCGGATGGCGTCAAGTTCCTCGTGGACTTGCGCGAGGACCTGCTGGGGCTGCTGGCGCGGGATCCGGCGCTCGAGGTGCTGAAGGTCGAGCTCGACGGCCTGCTGGAAAGCTGGTTCGATCCCGGCTTCCTGGAGTTGAAGCGCATCACCTGGCAGTCGCCTGCGCTGCTGCTGGAGAAGCTCTTCGCCTACGAGGCCGTGCACCCGATCGAGTCGTGGAGCGATCTCCGCAACCGCCTCGACACCGATCGCCGCTGCTACGCCTTCTTTCATCCACGCCTGCCCAACGAGCCGCTCATCTTCGTGGAGATCGCGCTGACCAAGGGCGCACCCGGCAACGTGCAGCTGCTGCTGGATCAGGGCGCACCGCTGCAGGATCCCCGCATTGCCGATACCGCGGTGTTCTACTCGATCTCCAACACGCAGAAGGGCCTGCGCGGCATCAGCTTCGGCAACCTGCTGCTCAAGCGCGTGATCGAGGACCTGCGCCGCGACCTGCCGAGGCTGCACGTGTTCGCCACCCTCTCCCCCCTGCCCGGCTTTCGCCGGTGGCTCGAGGGCCGGCTCGCCGAGAAGCGGGCGCTGCTGCCGCTGCCGCACGACCTGAAATTCGCAACGGCGCTCGGCCATCCCGATCTGGGAGCCGCGCTCGCCGAAGCGCTGGCGCGGCCCGCATGGGAGCGCGACCCCCGGCTCTGCGCCGTCTTGCGCGACCCGATGGAGAAACTCTGCGCCCGCTACCTGTTGCAGGAAAAGAACGGCACGCACCCGGTCGACCCGGTTGCCCAGTTTCACCTGAACAACGGCGCGTTCGTCAACCGCATCTTCTGGCTAGCCGACACTTCGAGCCGCGGTCTGCGCCAGTCCTACGGCATGATGGTGAGCTACCGCTACGAGCTGGACGAGGTGGACGAGAACCACGAGCAATTCCAGCGCGGCGGGCACATCGCCGCGGCACGGCGCGTGCAGCGGCTCGCGGAATAAGGAACCGCGGCGCCTACCCCTGCCGCCTGAGTCCGGTACTCCGCCGGAACGTCGCCCGCAAAACGCGAACGTTAGCCTGCTTCAGGAGCACGTAGTGCGACCCCTTCGGTATTCCATCAACGTCACATTGGACGGGTGCTGCGATCATCGTGCAATTGTCCCGGACGAAGACTTGCATCGTCACCACGCCAGGAACATCGAGCAGGCCGATGCTCTCCTCCTGGGCCGGGTGACTTACGAAATGATGGAGGCTGCGTGGCGGCCGGTAGCGCAGACGGGAGCGCGACCTGACTGGATGCCTGCCTGGATGGAACCTTTCGCCCGGACGATCGACGCGGCGAAGAAGTACGTCGTGTCGAGTACCCTGGACCGGGTCGACTGGAACGCGGAGCTGGTGCGCGGCGAGCTGGGGAAGGCCATTCAGCGGCTCAAGCAGGAGCCGGGAAAAGGACTGGGCGTGGCAGGTGTGAAGCTCGGGCTGGCGTTGACGGAGCTGGGGTTGATCGATGAATACGAGTTCGTGGTGCACCCGAGGCTTGCGGGCCATGGGCCAACGTTGTTCGCGGGCCTCTCGAAGCCTGTCGACCTGAAGCTCGTGAGCCGGCTGGAGCTCGGCTCGGGCGCGGTGGCGCTGCGGTATGAGCCGAGAAGCTAGCCATCTGGCTTGCTAGAGCGTCGAAGCTATTTCTGGCGTCTTGGCGCCCTGGCGGTTCAGACTTGCTGTAGCTAGGCCTTCAGAAACTCGTCCAGTACCCCGCACCACGCCGCGGCCAGGTTGGCGCGGTTGTAGCCTCCCCCGCCGAAGCCCATGATGCGCCCCTTCGCCATTTCACCGGCCAGCACGCACAGGCGCTTCGCCGCGTAGGCGTGCGGCGCCGGCGTGTACTGCAGCATCGCCAGGGGGTCGCCGGCGAGGCTGTCGGCGCCGCACTGGAACAGGACGAATTCCGGCTTGAACTTGCGCAGGTGCTCCTCGACGTGCGGCCAGACTTGCATGAACTCCTTGTCGCCCATCCCGGGCAGCAGCGGGATGTTGAGCTTGGTGCCCTTCGCCGCCCCCTTGCCGGTTTCGTGCGCGTGGCCGGTCCCTGGATAGAGCGTGCGGCCGTCCTGGTGGATGTCGGCATAGATGAGGTCCGGGTCATCTTCGTACGGATAGTAGAGCCCATCGCCGTGGTGGACGTCGATGTCCACGTAGGCGATGCGCTTGATCCCGAACTCGGTCCGTAGCGTGTCGATCACGACGCCGCAGTCGTTGAACACGCAGAATCCGGCGGCCGTGCCCCGCCGCGCGTGGTGCAGCCCGCCGATCGGCTGGAAAGTGCGCAGCGCTCCGCCGCTCATGATGGTGTCGAGTCCGTGCAGCGCCGAGCCCGCCACCGTCGCCGCCGCCTCGTAGACCCCGGGATAGGCCGGCGTGTCGCCGTAGTCGATGGCGCCGTCCCCTTCCTCGGACTTCTCCTTCACCCAGGCCACGTGCTCGGGCGTGTGGAAGCGGTGCAGCTCGTCCTCGGCCGCCATGCGCGGGTCGGTGATCGCCGCCCGCCTGTCGAGCCCGCGCTTCACCGCCTCTTTCCAGAACGCGTCCTGGCGGTCGGGCCCGAAGGGGTGCCCGTGGGGAAATCCGTAGCGGCCGAGCGAATCGCCGACGTAGAGCTTGACCTCGTTCTTCATGTCAGGAATCCATTGGGAACCACAGATTAACGCAGATAAACACGGAAAGGAGCCGAACAGGCCTTCGCCCCGCGGGCGAGTTCAACGTTTCGATAATCGAGAGATCGGCGTTCATCCGTGTTCATCTGCGGCGCTTTGACAGGGCCTTCCCGCCCCCGTCCAGGAAAACCTTGCTCCGCAGCGAGTTCGCCGCCAGCAGGAACGACGCGGCGTTCCACGACTGCCCCGGCATGCCCATCGGCTCCCCGGTCCGCCCGTGGAACCATTCGTTGAACTGCCAGTTGTTGGCGGCGTTAGCGCGCGCGAGGCTCTCCAGCGCCGAGCGCGCCCTGCGCTCGCTGCCCATCGCCGCGAGCGCCATGACCCAGAACCCGCCAACCAGCGGCCAGCAGCCGCCATTATGGTACTGGTAGTCGAGGTTCTGCTTGTGGCGTCCCATGTAGTCGCGCCAAAGGGGCGAATAAGGTCCGATCGGCGCGAGCACGCTGCGCACTGCCGCCGGCTGCTCGATCTGCGCGCGGTCGAGCCGATGCACGATCGCGCCGGCGCGGGCGCTGTCGGCCAGTCCGGTCAGGATCGCGAGGAGGTTGCCGAATACATCGCCCTCCTCTCCCCAGAACGAGAAGTTCACGAAGCTGAGATAAAGCCCGCTGTCCCGCGCCCTGCGCCGCACGAAGTGATTGAGCAGGCGCAGCCGCCGGTACTCGGCGATCTCCCCGGAGAATGGATAGAACAGCGTATTGAAGTAGTGACGAGTCTCGTCGAGCGCGGGAAGCTCGTAGAGGCGCTTCACGTAGTACCACAGGGCGTTCGAGTAGAGGACGAAGCCCGAGCGCGGCATGATGTCGGCCCAGTCGCTCGCCTCGTTCTGGGTGACGAGCCGCAGCTTTGGATGCTCCTGCGCCCCGACCCAGGCCAGCGCCCGGCGCGTCGGCGCCGCCATCTCCGCCTTGAACCTGCGGTCGGGCGCGTGCCGCGCCACGTGCCACGCGGCGATCAGCCACCACAGCGTCGCGTCGATGCAGCCGACATACCAGAAGTCCGCCCCGTCCGCGCCGGGACTCACGAACTTGGGGATCTGCCCGTTGGCCGCCTGGTGGCGGGCAAGCGTGCGCAGTCCCTGCCGCGCGCCCTCGACGAGGCGCGCGTCGCCCGAGCGCGCCATGGCGAGCGCGCACACGCCGGCGTCGCGGGCAAAAACGTGGTGGTAGTGGCGTTGTCGCGCCTGCGGCGTGGGCGACGCGGCAAGGACGCCTTCCTTCCTGAGATTGCGGGAGAGCAGTCGGAGGGAAGCCACGTAGCACTGCTCCACGAGCGCCGCGCTCTCCGGCGCGACGTGCCGAGGCCGGGGCATGAAGCCGATTATAGCCAGCGGCCCGCGGGAACTCGGTAGTCCGCGCAGGGTCTTTATTGTGTGCGGGCTGTAGCGCACAAATTGTTACGTCGATTCAAAGCGCTGCTCCCTGTCACGGCGCACCGCTAAGCGAGCCGGGTGCGCGCCGGTGTGGGAGGAGGAAAGCTTGCATCCCCCGGTCATATCCACATCCACTGTTGCTGCTCCCCGTGCCAGGTCGGCCCTGACCGAGCACGACGTCTACCTGCTGAAGGAAGGCACCCACACCCGCCTCTACCAGAAGCTGGGCTGCCATTTCCTGGCGGACGAAGGCCGCGACGGCGCCCGCTTTGCCGTGTGGGCGCCGAATGCGCGGGCGGTATCCGTCGTGGGCGATTTCAACGGCTGGGACGCGGCGGCAATGCCGCTCGCCGCGCGCGGCGACGGGTCGGGTATCTGGGAGGGACACTCGCCCGCGGTGAAGCCAGGCGACGCCTACAAGTACCTGGTCGTCGCCGCCGACGGCCGCGGCACCTACAAGGGCGATCCCTTCGGCTTCCTGTGGGAAATGCCGCCGCGCACCGCGGCCCGCGCGTGGCGGCTTGACTACGCCTGGAACGACGCGGAGTGGATGCGCGGCCGGCGCAGGCGCATGGCGCTCGACGCCCCCTGGTCCATCTACGAAGTGCATCTCGGCTCGTGGCGCCGCGGCGCCCGCGGCGAATGGCTCGACTATCGCGAGCTTGCGGCCCAGCTCGTTCAGCACGTGCAGCGCATGGGCTGCACGCACGTCGAGATCCTCCCGGTGACGGAGCACCCGTTCTACGGGTCCTGGGGCTACCAGACCACCGGCTACTTCGCGCCCACGGCGCGCTACGGCTCCCCGCAGGACTTCATGTTCCTGGTGGACACGCTGCACCAGCACGG
>DATFVY010000173.1:0-3650 GCA_035259925.1 Burkholderiales bacterium | reverse complement strand
GCCGCCCGCGCCGACCTGCTGGCCAGCGAAGAGAACCGGCGTACCGTCGTGCTGTCGCTGGTCGCGGGCGTGGCGACGTCGTACGTCACGCTGCTCGATCTCGACCGCCAGCTCGAGATCTCGCGCGAGACCGTGCGCTCGCGTGGCGAATCGCTGCGCATCTTCGAGCTGCGCTTCAAGGGCGGCACCATCTCCGAGCTCGAGCTGCAGCAGGTCCGCTCCGAATACGAAACGGCGCTCGCGGCGGTCCCTGCGTTCGAACGGCAAATCGCCCAGCAGGAAAACAACCTGTCCGTCCTGCTCGGCCGCAACCCGGGGCCGATCGGGCGCGGCGGCACGCTCGAGAAGCTGGTCGTGCCGATGGTGCCCGCCGGAATCCCCTCGCAGATACTGGAGCGACGCCCCGATATCCGGCGAGCCGAGCAGCAGCTGGTCGCCGCCAACGCGCGCATCGGCGTTGCGAAGGCCGCCTACTATCCATCGATCTCGCTCACGGGACTGCTCGGGACGGCGAGCTCGGATCTCTCGAACCTGTTCATCGGCGATTCCCGCACCTGGACCTTCGCCGGGGCAATCAACCAGGCGATATTCACCGGTGGCACGCTCGCGGGGCAGGTGGCCGTGGCCGAAGCCCAGCAGAAACAGGCGCTCTACGCCTACCAGCAGGCCATCCAGACGGCTTTCGGCGAAGTGGAGAATTCGCTGGTCGATCAGGCGAAAACCCGTGAGCAGCTGGCGGCCCAGGCCCGGCAGGTGGAGGCCCTCGCGCGCTACGCGTACCTCGCGCGGCTGCGCTACGACAACGGCTACACCAGCTATATCGAGGTGCTGGATGCCGAGCGCAGCCTGTTCACGGCCCAGCTCCAGCTCGCGCAGACCCAGGGGCAGCTGTATTTCGCCCTCATCAACCTGTACCGGGCCCTCGGCGGCGGCTGGGTGAACGAGGCCGACCGGCTCGCCGCGCCGCCGGCGGTGGACATCACGAAGAATCCGCCGATTTTCCCCTGACCTGCGGCATAATCGCGCCTGACCTGTTTCACCCGTAACAGGGAGTGGGTTTTGAGACCTTTGAAGTTGCTGCGTGCCGCCCTCCTCGTATTCGCAACTTCGGCGATGGCCATCCCCGGCCACGCCGCGCAAGCCCCCCGCCTGAGCGACAAGGACATCATCGACGCGTACCACTACTTCCTCGGCCGGATGCTGGTGCTGCGCCAGGAGCACCTGGATTTCAACGCGGGGTTCGTCTGGAACCGCACGCTCCATCGTGAACCGGGCGCCGTGACCTGGGCCAACCCCAACCTGGATGTCGTCTACAGCGAAGGATGGATCGCCGTGGACGAAAGGAACTGCACGATCGTCGAAGTGCCGGCGATGAACAAGCGCTACTACACGGTGCAGCTGCTGAACGGCTGGGGCGAGACCGTTGCCAACATCAACGAACGCAATTTCCCGGGTGCGACCAAGTTCGGCCTTTGCCTGAAAGGGGGAAGGGCGACCCTGCCGCCGGGCACCCAGCGCGTGGAGTTGCCCGGCAGGAAGTCGCGCCTGCTGGCGCGCGTCGAGCTGGGTGCCGATCCCGCCGAAGCGGTGAAGCTGCAGCGGCAGATCAAGGTCTATCCCATCGGCAAGCCGGGGATCGATCCCCCCGTCGAGATCACGCTGTTCGACAACGAGCAGCTGCCCCGGGTCGAGGCGTTCAACAAGGTCGATGCGATCCTGGCCAGCGAGCGGGACATCAACCCTGGCATGGAGCCGCTCCAGCAGAAAGCGCGAGCGATCGCCAAGGCGCTGCGCGACGTTGAGGAGCTGCAGCGCATCGACAACGTGATCGTCAAGCAGGCGATCCCGCAGTTCCAGAAGGCACTGTACGCGATGGGGACCACGCGCAACGGCTGGATCCGGCCCGCGACCATCGGCAACTACGGCAGCGACTATCGAACCCGCTCCCTCATCAACTACGCCGGCATCTGGGCGAACAACACAAAGGAAGTCATCTATTTCAAGACCAACACCGACGGCAAGGGCCAGCCGGTCGACGGGTCGAAAACATACACGATGACTTTCCCCAAGGGCCAGCCGGACAGTCTCGTGCGCTATTTCTGGTCGGTGATCGCGGTGGACTCGGTCAAGTTCCAGGTCATCGAGAATCCGCAGAAGGTCTACCGGCTCAACAACCAGACGAAGTACCACAGGGCGAAGGACGGCTCGCTCACCCTCTACTTTGCGGCCAAACTGCCCGACGGCGCGCCGCCGCAGAACTGGCTACCGACGCCGGCGGGCCAGAACTACAACCTGACCTTCCGCTTCTACGGGCCGCGCGAGAGCGTGTCTTCGGGCGGCTACTTTCCGCCGCCGCTGGTGCTGAAGAAGTGAGGTGGTGAGGTAGTGAGACAGTGACGCAGTGACGCAGTGAATACTCAGGCGGCCACGAAGGGCCGCCGGTCCAGCAGGGGCGGGGGAATCATTTCCCGCCCCTGTTTGTTTGCAGCACGCGTGATCTCGTTCCGCATGGTGAGCGTAACAAATGCGGCACGGCGCGAGGAGTATGCTAATCAGCCCGGTCCTAGCATCGTCACGCCTTGAGGCGGGGTGATGCGATGACGAGGTGACGCAGTGACGAAGCAACACGCAGCGGGCTGCCGCCAAGGGACGAGAGCATATGGAAGTGCACATACCGCACGTGCCGCCACTGGTCGTGGTCCTGGCGGTCGCCGTGCTGGCGCCGCTGCTCGGCGAGCTGACGCGGCGCATCGGCCTGTCGGTGGTCGTGCTCGAGTTGCTGCTCGGGGTCGCGATCGGGCCGAACGGGCTCGGGTGGGCGGCGCCGGAAGGCGGCGTTCCTTATTTCGCGATCATGGGCCTGGCTTTCCTGTTCTTCATCGCCGGCCTGGAGATAGACCTGGAGGCGATCAGCGGCAAGCCTCTCAACTTCGCGATCTTCGGCTGGCTGATCGTATTCGCGCTTTCCTGCGCGGCCGCAATCGGCCTGCGCGCCGCCGGGCTCGTGGATGCCTGGCTCATCGTCGCGATCGCGCTTTCCACCACCGCACTGGGCGTGCTGGTGCCGATCCTGCGCGATTCCGGGGCGCTCGAACAGCCGTTCGGCCGCTACGTCATGGCGGCCGGCGCGGTGGGAGAGTTGGGGCCCATCCTGGTGATGTCGCTCGCGCTGTCGAAGCAGCACACGGTGACCGGGCAGACCGCTTTCACCATGCTCTTCATCGCGATCGTGCTCGTGGCGGCGTGGCTGCTGGTGCAGGGCGGCAGCATGCCGCGGGTCCTCGGCATCCTCCGGCGCACCATGACGCAGTCGAGCCAGCTCCCGGTGCGCACCATCATGCTGGTGGTGACGGCGCTCGGTCTCCTGGCTCACGTGCTCGGGCTCGACTTGGTCTTGGGCGCCTTGGCGGCCGGGATGATCATCAGGCTGGCGACGCGCGGCCTGGACGCGCACGTGCTGCACGCCAAGATAGACGCCATCGGCTTCGGCTTCCTGGTGCCGGTGTTCATCGTCACCGCTGGCATGAGGCTCGACGTCAACGCCATCTTCGGCAGCACGGCCGGGCTGGCATTGATGGTGCTGTTTTTCGTTGCGTTGCCCCTGGTGCGCGTCCCGCTGGCGCTGCTGTGCGCGGGCCAGCTCGGTGCGC
>DATFVY010000172.1:0-16510 GCA_035259925.1 Burkholderiales bacterium | reverse complement strand
CGGGTCGATCGCCGGGTTGGTTACCTGCGCGAAGAGTTGCTTGAAGTACTGGTAGAGCGTCTTGTTCTTCTTTGACAAGACCGCGAGCGACGCGTCGTTGCCCATGGAACCCACCGGTTCCTCGCCGTTGGCCGCCATCGGCTCGAGCTGGAACTTGAGGTCTTCCTGGGTGTAGCCGAACGCCTGCTGCCGGTCGAGCAGCGCGACCTGCGACTTGAGCGGCGGCGTCTTCTCGGTCTCCACCTCGTCGAGCTTGACGCGGATGCGCTCGATCCACTCCGCGTAGGGCCGCGCCGAAGCCAGCGTCTCTTTCAGTTCCTTGTCGTCGATGATGCGGCCCTTTTCCAGGTCCACCAGGAACATCTTGCCCGGCTGCAGGCGCCACTTCTTGACGATCTTCTCCTCGGGCACCGGCAGGCACCCGCACTCCGAGCCCATGATGACCAGGTCGTCGGAGGTGACGATGTAGCGCGACGGGCGCAGGCCGTTGCGGTCGAGCGTGGCGCCGATCCTCAACCCGTCGGTAAAGGCGATGGAGGCGGGGCCGTCCCACGGCTCCATCATGGCCGCGTGGTACTCGTAGAACGCGCGCCGCGCCGGGTCCATCAGCGTGTGGTTCTCCCACGCCTCGGGGATCATCAACATCATGGCGTGGGCGACCGAATAGCCGCCCATCACCAGCAGCTCCAGCGCGTTGTCGAACGAAGCCGAGTCGGACTGGCCGTGGTAGATCAGGGGCCACACCTTGTCGAGGTCGCGCCCCAGTATCGGGCTCGAGATGGCGCCTTGCCGCGCGCGGATCCAGTTGATGTTGCCGCGCAGGGTGTTGATCTCCCCGTTGTGGCAGATCATGCGGAACGGGTGCGCGAGGTCCCAGCTCGGGAAGGTGTTGGTCGAGAAGCGCTGGTGCACCAACGCCAGCGCCGATTCGACCCGCGGGTCCTTGAGATCGAGGTAGTACTCGCCGACCTGGTAGGCGAGCAACATGCCCTTGTAGCAAACCGTGCGCGCCGACATGGTCGGCACGTAGAACTCCTTGCCGTGGGCGAGCTTCAGCGCCTGGATGGCGTGGCCGGAGCTTTTCCGGATGACGTAGAGCTTGCGCTCGAGCGCATCGGTCACCATGATGCCCTTGCCGCGCCCGATGAAGACCTGCCGGATCACGGGCTCGATGCGCCGCGCCGGCTCCGCGAGATCGGAGTTATCCACCGGCACGTCGCGCCAGCCGAGCAGCACCTGGCCTTCCTCCTTGATGGCGCGCTCGATCTCGTACTCGCAGGCGAGGCGCGAAGCCGGATCGCGCGGCAGGAACACCATGCCCACGCCGTACTGGCCGGCGGGCGGCAGCTTCACGCGCAACTTCGCCATCTCCTCGCGGAAAAACTTGTCCGGAATCTGGATCAGGCAGCCGGCGCCGTCGGAGAGCTTGGGGTCCCAGCCGACCGCGCCGCGGTGCGTGAGGTTTTTCAGTACCGTGAGCCCCTGCTCGACGATGGCGTGCGACTTCTTGCCCTTGATGTGCGCGACGAAGCCGACGCCGCACGCGTCGTGCTCGTTGCTCGGATCGTAGAGGCCGGGGAGAGGCAATGACTGTTGACTCACGTTGCGCGTCCAGCAGTGGTTAAGGGGTGATCCCGCTTGCCACCCCGCATTGTGCGAAGCAGCAAGGGCGTCCGAAAAGTGCGGGCAAGAGGGAAGTTTACTGGCATCAGTTACTTACAGCAACACCTCCGACCCCGGAATCAGGGGTCCTTTGGATTCCTCGCTCGCGAACAGGCGCTGATGCTCCCGGATAGCGTAGCGGTCGGTCATGCCGGCGATGTAGTCGGCAATCGCTCGGGGCGTGCCCTCGCGGGAGCGAGCCTGGAAGTCCGGGGGCAGGAGCTGCGGCTTTGCCAGGAACGCGCCGAACAGATCGGATACGATGCGGCCCGCCTTGGCGCTTGTGCGCAGCACGCGCGGATGGCGATAAAGGTTGGCGTGCAGAAAGCGCTTGAGCTCCCGGCTCTCCGCCAGGATGCGCGCGCTGAACCCTATGAGCGCAGGTGCGCGGCGCACGGCGTCGATCGAAGCCGGGGCAGCGCGCCGGATGTTTTCGGCGCTGGTGCGGATGAGGTCGGTCACCAGGGTGTCGATCATGCGCCGTACCGTTTCGTATACGAGCCGGCTGCCCGCGAGCCGCGGGAATTCGCGCAAGGCCGCCTTCATGTGGCGGCCGACGATGTCCACCCGGACGAGGCCCTCCAGCTCGATGAGCCCGGAGCGCAGGCCGTCGTCGACGTCGTGGTTGTTATAGGCGATCTCGTCGGCGAGGTTGGCGATCTGCGCCTCGAGCGAGGGCCGCTGCTTGCGGATGAACCGCTCACCGACGTCCCCGAGCGCGCCCGCGTTCTTGCGCGAGCAATGCTTGAGTATCCCTTCGCGCGCCTCGAAGGTGAGATTGAGCCCGTCGAACGCGCCGTAGCGCTGCTCCAGCAGGTCCACGACGCGCAGGCTTTGCAGGTTGTGCTCGAAACCGCCGTAGGGCTTCATGCAGGCGTTGAGCGCGTCCTGCCCGGTATGGCCGAAGGGTGTGTGGCCCAGGTCGTGGGCGAGCGCGATCGCCTCGGTCAGGTCCTCATCCAGCCGCAAGCTGCGCGCGACCGAACGCGCGATCTGCGCCACCTCCAGGCTGTGGGTGAGCCGGGTGCGGAAAAGGTCGCCTTCGTGATTGACGAAGACCTGCGTCTTGTATTCGAGGCGGCGGAACGCGTTGGAGTGGATGATGCGGTCGCGGTCGCGCTGGTACTCGCTCCTCCCGCGCGGCGACGCTTCGCGGTGGCGGCGACCGCGGGAATGCTCTGCCCGTGCCGCATACCGGGCCAGCCTACGCACCAGCATGCGCTTTGCCCGCGCCGAGCACCTCCACGAGCGTTGCGCGCGGCACCTCGCCCGAAACGAAAGCCTCGCCGATGCGCTTGAGCAGGACGAAGCGTATGCGCCCGCCTTCCACCTTCTTGTCGTGGCCCATCAGATCGAGAAAACGCTCCGTATCCAGCGCAGGCGGCTGCAGCGGCAGGCCGGCCGCCCGCAGCACCGCCGCGAGACGCTTCACATCCTCTGCGGCCAGCAGGCCGAGGCGCTGCGACAGCCTGGCGGCCAGCAGCATGCCGGTGCCCACGGCTTCGCCGTGCAACCAGGTGCCGTAGCCCGTTCCGGACTCGATCGCGTGGCCGAAGGTGTGCCCGAAATTGAGCAATGCCCGCGGCCCGCCCTCCCGCTCGTCGAGTGCGACGACTTCGGACTTGTTCGCACACGAGCGCTCGATGGCGTAGGCGAGGGCCTCGGGCTCGCGCCGCGCGAGGCGCGCCATGTTGGCTTCGAGCCAGGCGAAGAACGCGGGATCGCGGATCAGCCCGTACTTCACCACCTCGGCCAGCCCGGCGGCGAGCTCGCGCGGTGGCAGGGTGGCGAGCGTGTCGGTATCCGAGACCACGGCGAGCGGCTGGTAGAACGCCCCGATCATGTTCTTGCCGCCGGGATGGTTGATCGCGGTCTTGCCGCCCACGGCCGAGTCGACCTGGGCGAGCAAGGTGGTGGGGACCTGGATGTAAGGCACGCCGCGCTGGTAGATCGCCGCGGCGAAACCGGCGAGATCGCCGATCACGCCGCCGCCCAGCGCAATGAGCGCGGTATTGCGCTCGCAGCGCTGCTCGATCAGGGTGTCAAGGATTTGATTGAGCGTATCCCAGCTCTTGTAGGTCTCGCCGTCGGGCAGCGTGAGCGGGACTACGCTGACCCCGCGCCCTTCCAGCGCACGCCGCAGCGGCGCGAGATAAAGCGGGGCGATGGTCGCATTGGTGATGATCGCCGCGCGCTTCTGCGGCAGCCGCTCCACGATCAGTTCGGCCCGGCCGAGCAGGCCCGCGCCGATGTAGATCGGGTAGCTGCGGCTCCCCAGCGGCACTTCGAGGGTCAGCATGACGGCTTTCCGCCGCTCCCGGCCATGCGCCGCGGCCCTTCGCCGCGGCCGGCGGAGGCGTGCCGATCCAGCTGCTGCTCGACCCGCTGCACCAGGCTGGTCACGCTCTGGCTGCCGCTATCGACGATGACGTCGGCCAGGCTGCTGTAGAGCGGGTCGCGCTCGGCGTGAAGCTGCTCGAGCCGCGCGAGCGGTTCCCCGGTCCTCAGGAGCGGGCGGTTCTTGTCGTGCCGGGTGCGCTGCCAGAGGTCGGAGGCCGCGGCCCGCAGGTACACCACGATGCCGTTGCCGGAAAGCAACGCCCGATTTTCCGCGGACAGTACGGCGCCGCCGCCGGTGGCGAGCACGATGTCGGAGCGCGCGACCAGCTCGGCCAGCATCTTCGTCTCGCGGGCGCGGAAGCCCGTCTCCCCCTCGATCTCGAAGATCACCGGGATCTTGACGCCGGTGGCGGACTCGATTTCCTGGTCGCAGTCGCAGAAAGCCTTGCCGAGGCGCTTCGCCAGGAGCTTGCCGACCGAGGTCTTGCCCGCGCCCATCAAGCCGACGAGGAACACGTTGCCCGAAGCACGCCGCTGCCGCGTCGCTGACGGTATTGGTTCGCTGCTACCCATGGGGCGATTCTAGTGCCGTTGCCATGCATGTGGCGATATTCGCGCGGGATGGACCGGGAAGGGCGCCGCCGCGCTGCCTGCGGCCGGCTGCGGCCAACAAAAAAGGCGGCCCGCAGGCCGCCTTTCCTTGCGCCGCGGGCGGGCTAGCGCAGCGTCAGGCCGTCCTTGATGATGCGCGGCGTAATGAAGATCAGCAGCTCGCTGCGGTTGTCGGTCTTCAGGTTCTGCTTGAACATCCAGCCGACAAAGGGCATGTCCCCGAGCACGGGCACCTTGTTGGTCTGCGAGTTCTCGGTCTGCGTGTAGATGCCGCCGATCACCACCGTGCCCCCGTTTTCCACCAGCACCTCGGTCACGATCTGCTTGGTGTCGATGGACGGGCCGGCGAGCGTGTTCTGGCCCACGCTGTCCTTGTGGACGTTGAGGTTCATGATCACGTTGTCGTCCGGCGTGATCTGGGGCTTGACCTTGAGCGAGAGCGTCGCCTTCTTGAAGGAAACGCTGGTGGCGCCGCTCGAAGTCGCCTGCTGGTAGGGAATCTCCGTGCCCTGCTCGATCGTGGCCTCGACCTGGTCGGCCGTGATCACGCGCGGGCTGGAGATGATCTTGCCCTTGCCGTCCGCCTGCAGGGCGGTGATTTCGAGGTTGAGGAATTTCAGCGAGTTCTCCTTGAACAGCACCATCGAGAACACGCCGGGAGCGCCGCCGGCGAGTCCCGGTACGGGCAGGTTTACCGACAGTGACTGGTTGAAGTCCGGCTGGGTGACGATCTGGCCGGTGGTGAAACCGGTATCCGCAAGCTCGCCGCCAGGCACAACACGCACCCCGCCGACCTTGCTGCCCTGGCCTGTAGCGTCGTTGTAGCCGAGCCGCACGCCGAGGTTGCGGCCGAAGTTGTCGGTCGCCTCGACGATGCGCGATTCGATCATGACCTGGCGCACCGGCACGTCGACCTTGCGCAGCAACTTGCGCACTTCCTCGAGCCGGGTCGGGGTGTCCTGCACGAACACCGTATTGGTGCGCGCGTCCACCACCGCGCTGCCGCGCTTGGACAGGATGCGCTGGTTCGGATCGGCGAGCAGCTTCTGGAAGTCCGCTCCCTTCTGGTAGTTCAGCTGGAAGCTCTCGGTGCGGGTGGGCTCGAGGTCCACGATCTGCTGCTGCGACTCGAGCGCCAGCTTCTCGCGGGTGGCCAGCTCGTCGCGCGGCGCGATCCACACCACGTTGCCGACCTTGCGCATGTCGAGGCCCTTGCTCTGCAGGATGATGTCGAGCGCCTGGTCCCACGGCACGTCCTTCAGCCGCAGCGTCAGGTTGCCGCCTACCGTGTCGCTGGTGATGATATTGAGCCCGGTGAAGTCCGCGATTACCTGGAGCACCGCCCGCACCTCCACGTTCTGGAAGTTGAGCGAGAGCTTCTCGCCGGTGTAGCCGCCGCCGCGCGCAATGCGGGTGTCCTCGACCAGGGGTTTCACTTCGATGATGAAGCGCGTATCGGTCTGGTAGGCCGTATGCTCCCAGGTGCCGCGCGGCTCGATCACGACGCGCGTGTTGCTGCCCTGCGCGAAGGCATCGATCGTCTGCACAGCGGTGCCGAAATCGGTCACGTCCAGACGGCGGCGCAGGTTCTGGGGCAAGGTGGTATTGAGAAAATCGACGACGATCGTCCGGCCCTGCAGCCTGAGGTCGATGCCGACGGCGCTATCCGACAGATCGACCACGACGCGGCCTTCGCCGGTCCCGCCGCGGCGGAAGTCGATGTCGCGCAGCGCATGGCGGGGATCTCCGGCACGCGGTTCCGCGAAATGGGTGGTGACGCCGGAGGGGCTCGCAGCTGCTGCCGCCCCCTGCAGCGTGATCAGCAGCGTGCGCCCATCGATCTGGGTGTCGTAGCCGCTGGCGCGGGCGAGGTTGAGCACCAGGCGCGTGCGATCTCCCGCCTGCACCACGTTGAGGCTGCGCAGATCGCCTTCGTTCACGTCCTGGGCGTTGCGGCCGAGCGCATTGGCGGTGTTCATGAAGTCGAAAGCGATGCGCGGCGGGTTGGACACGCTGAATCCCGCCGGCGGGCTCGCCGGCGCCTGCTTCAGCGTGACCTTGACGATGACCCGGCCCGCGGTCGTCGGCGAAACGTCGATCGCCTCGATGCTGTTGGCCTGGGCGTACGCCACGCCACTGGCGCACGCCAGCAGCAGCGCGAGCGCCCCGTGCAACAGCGACGAGAGAGAGAAGTCCCTGAGCTTCATTTTCCACCCCCTTGTTCGTCCAGCAACAACATGGTGCGATCCTCTTCTTTCCAGTCGCTACCGCTATCCTGGACCAGCTCCTTGATCTTGATCGTGGTCTCCGAGATCTCGACGATACGCCCGAAGTTCTGCCCCATGAAATCGCCCGATTTGACCCGGTAGAGGTTCCTGTCGGGCGTCAGGATCAGCGCGAAGTGTTCCTGCTTCTGCTGCAGCGTCCCCACCATCTTGAGGTTTTCCAACGGAAACGCCTCGAGCGGCCCTTTGCGGCGGTTGGGGTCGAGCCGCGGGTCGTCGGGTTTGCGACCGAGCGGCTTGCCCGCGGCGATCTTGCGCGGGACGAACGGGTCGGTGAGGTCGAATGCCGCGTACTCGAACGGCTCGTAGGGCCTCACTTCCGGCAGCGGCGGAATGCGGCCGCGCGGCATGTTGTCCGAGTCCTTGACGAACTGCCGCAGGTCGGAGTGCTGCTCCCCGCCGCACGATACGAGTGCGAGGCAGGACAGCGCGATGGCGATGGTGTGGCGACGGATCATTTCTTGGCCTTGGCCGCGGCTGCAGCCCGGCGCTGCGTCGCCAGCTCCTCGTCATCGAGGTAGCGGAAGGTCTTGGCGGTCGCGTCCAGCGTCAGGCCGCCTTTGGCCATGGGCGCGAGCGCGATGTTCTCCAGGGTCACGATGCGGGAAAGCTTGCCGATGTCGCTCGCGAAGGCGCCGATATCGTGGTAGCTGCCGGTGACCTTGATCGTGATCGGCAACTCCGCGTAAAAGTCGCGGCGCGTCTCCTGCGGCGCCGGCCGGAACAGCTCGAACTGCAGTCCGCGCCCCAGCCCGGCCTGGTTGATGTCCGTCAACAGGGCGTCCATCTCGGAGCGGCCGGGCAGCTGCTTCAACAGCGCGCCGAACTGCTTCTCGATGTCCTCCAGCTGCTTCTGGTAGGCGGGCAGGTTGATGGCTTCGCTTTTTTTGACGAGGAAGGTCTTGCGCAGCCCTTCTTCCTTCACTTTCTCCGCATTGATCGCGTCGATCTGGTGCTGCCAGTCGAACCACCAGCTGCCGCCGACGATCAGCGCGAGCACGACCAGCAGCACGCCCAGCTTGACGAGGATGGGCGCCGTGCCGATCTTCTTCGGATCGAGGTAGCGCTGCAGTTCGTTCATCGTCATCGCCATGGCGCTATCCTCACTTGGGCGCGGGCTTCGCGGCCGGCTTCTTGGCGTCGTCCTCGAGGCGCGCGCGCGTAATGGTGATACCCATTATGAATTCGTTGATGCGCTGACCCCCCACCGCCGTGGCCTTGATCTCGACCAGGCCCGGATCCTCCAGCTGAGGCGAGGACTCGAGATTGCGCATGAGCGTCGACACCCGCGCCTGCGACTGGGTGAGGCCGGTAATGATGACGCGGCGGTCGGTCTGCCTGATGCCCTTGAGGTAGACGCCGTCCGGCAGCTGCCGCACCAGCTGATCGAGCAGGTGCACCGTCTCGGAGCGGTTGCTCTGAAGCGTTTCCACCACGCGCTTGCGCGCGAGCAGCGCCGCGGTCTGCTCCTTGAGCTTCTGGATCTCGGCGATCTGCTTGTCGAGCTTGACGATCTCCTCCTGCAGGTACTTGTTGCGGCTGAGCTGCACCTCGTGCTGCTCGTCCAGATAGGTGTGGACGATGAACCAGATACCGAACCCGATGACGACAATGCCGCCGAGCAGGAAGAAGAACTGCTGTTGCTGTTGCTTGCGCCGGATCTCGCGATGCGGCAGCAGGTTGATGCGGATCACGGGTCGAACCTCCGCATGGCCAGGCCGCAGGCCACCATGAGCGACGGGGCGTCCTGCGTGAGCGACTTCGCCTTGATCTTCCCCGATACCTGCATGTTCACGAACGGGTTCGCGATGATGGTGTTCACCTGGACGCGCTTCGAAACGGCCTCGTCCACGCCCGGGATCGCCGCGCTGCCGCCGGAGAGCACGATGTGGTGGATCTGGTTGTGCTGCGTCGAGGTGAAGAAGAACTGCAGGGCACGGGCGACTTCCAGGCCCAGCATGTCCATGAACGGCTGCAGCACGTCGGCCTCGTAGTTGTCGGGCAGCCCGCCGGCGCGCTTGGCGGCCTCGGCTTCCTCGGGCGACAGGCCGAACTTGTTCTGGATTTCCTGGGTGAGCTGATTGCCGCCGAACGGCTGCTCGCGCATGTAGATCGACTGGTCATTGCGCAGCACGTTGACCGCCATGACGCTGGCGCCGACGTCGACCATCGCTATGTTCTGATCCTTGCCGCCTTCCGGAAACTGGCTCTCGATCAGTTCGAACGCGGTCTGCGCGGCCAGCACGTCCACGTCCATCACCGCCGCCTTGAGGCCGGCCGATTCAGCCACGGCCACGCGGTCGATGATCTTTTCCTTGCGCGAGGCCGCGATCAGCACTTCGATGTCTTCCGCGCTGTTGGGAGCGGGGCCGAGCACCTGGAAATCGAGGTTGACCTCGTCGATCGCGAACGGGATGTACTGGTTGGCCTCGGTTTCCACCTGCATCTCGAGATCGTCTTCGGTCTGACCCGCCGGCACGAGGATTTTCTTGCTGATGACGGCAGCATTGGGCAGCGCCAGCGCCAGGTTCTTGATGTTGCTCCCCAGGCGCTTGTGGCAGCGCTTGACCGCGTCGCTCACCGCGTCGAGATTGTTGATGTTGCCCTCAACCACGGAGTCCTTCGGCAGCGGCTCGATGGCGTAGCGCTCCACGCGGTACATGCCTTTGCCGGCCTGCGCGATCTCCACCATCTTGACTGCCGATGAGCTGATATCCGCCCCGATCAACGGCGGATTCTTGGGTTTGAACAAACCCTCCAGGGCAGAGAGGCTGAAATTTCCTTTGAGCATAAGTCAATGGGGAGACAATCCCACAGTTTACATTAAATGTAGCAACAACTCCCTTGGAAGTAAAGCGTTTTGGCGGCTTTTTTGGTTCTGAGGGAACCCCGCCTATAATGAGGGGGCACTAAATATAGCTTACCCTGCAGCGGGTTGCTGATGCGCGGTAATTTTTACCAGATTGAATCGAGCCTTCTGTTGCTATGGCGCAACATACCCCCACCTAGGACACTCATTCCATGGCAAATCGCTGGTGGATAGTTTCCGGGTTGGTGGTTGTGGCGGGCGCGCTGGCGAGCGCGTTGCTGCTGGTTTTCGTCGCCGCCGTCGTTTATCCCACCCTGCCCTCGCTTGACGTTCTCACCAACTATCAGCCCAAGATACCGCTGCGCGTCTATAGCGCCGACGGCAAGCTGATCGGGGAATTTGGCGAGGAGCGGCGCGCCGTGGTCAGAATCGGCGACGTACCGCGCTCGCTCACCTACGCCATCCTGGCGGCCGAAGACGAGCGCTTCTACCAGCACAGCGGCGTCGACTACGTCGGCGTTGCGCGCGCCGCGCTCTCCAATTTCGCCTCCGGGGAAGCGCGCCAGGGCGCCTCCACCATCACCATGCAGGTTGCTCGTAATTTCTTCTTAACAAAGGAGAAAACGATCACCCGCAAGTTCAACGAGGTGCTGCTGGCGTTCAAGATCGAATCCAGTCTGAGCAAGGACCAGATCCTCGAGCTCTACGTCAACCAGATCTATCTTGGGCAGCGCGCCTACGGATTTGCCGCCGCCTCGCAGATCTATTTTGGCAAGCCGCTGGCCGAACTCACGCTGGCCGAATCGGCGATGCTGGCCGGGCTGCCCAAGGCGCCTTCGCGCTACAACCCCATCGCCAATGCGACGCGCGCCAAGCAGCGCCAGCATTACGTCCTGCGGCGCATGCGCGAATTGCAGCTGATCTCGGAAGAGGAGTTCGCCGCTGCCGACCAGGACGTGGTGGTGGTGAAAAGGGAAATCAACGAGTACCCGGTCCACGCCGAGCATTTTGCCGAGATGGTGCGCCAGGCCCTGTACGAGCGCTACCAGGAAAACGCCTATGGCATGGGCCTGCGCGTCTATACGACGCTCCTGACCACCCATCAGGCCGCCGCCTATGAATCGCTGCGCTGGGGCGTCCAGGATTACGACCGGCGGCACGGCTACCGCGGCCCCGAGGGCTACGTGGAGATACCGGCGAAGCCGACCGAAGAGGCGCTGGAAGACGCGTTGCAGGATAGTGCCGACAGCGACGGCATCCATGCAGCCGTGGTGGTCGAGGCGAGCCCCAAGCTCGTGCGCGCCTACCGCAAGGGCGGGGACTGGCTGGAGATCCGGGACGAGGGTTTGAAATTCGCCGCGCGCATGCTGGGCGGCGGGGCGAGTGCGAGCCAACGGATCCGCCGCGGCGCGATCATCCGGGTGCAGCAGGACGAGCAGGAGCGCTGGCAGATCACACAGCTGCCGGTGGTTGAGGCCTCGCTCATTGCCATGGATCCCCGCGACGGGGCAATCCGGGCGCTGGTAGGGGGCTTCGACTTCCACCGCAACCAGTTCAATCACGTGACGCAGGCGGTGCGCCAGGCGGGATCGGGCTTCAAGCCTTTCATCTATTCGGCGGCGCTGGAGAAAGGTTTCACCCCGGCCACCGTGATCAACGATGCCCCGCTCACTTTCACCGCGGCGCAGACCGGCTCGGAGCCGTGGGAGCCCAAGAACTTTGACGGCAAGTTCGACGGGCCGATACGCCTGCGCACGGCGCTGGTGAAGTCCAAGAACCTGGTCTCGGTGCGCATCCTGCAGGCAATTTCACCGCAGTATGCGCAGGACTACATTGCCCGCTTCGGCTTCGACCCCAAGATGCATCCGCCCTACCTGACCATGGCGCTGGGCGCCGGCAGTGTTACGCCGCTGCAGATGGTGACCGCCTATGGCGTGTTCGCCAACGGCGGCTACCGCGTCACGCCGTATTTCATCCAGCGCGTGGAGGACTCCCGCGGTAACGTTCTGATGGCCGCCAAGCCCGCGGCGGCGGGCGCCGGCGCGGAGCGCGTCATCGACGCGCGCAACGCCTTCATCATGACGAGCATCATGCGCGACGTGATGCGCATCGGCACCGGAGCGCGGGCTGGCAAGCTCGGGCGGCACGATCTCGCGGGGAAAACCGGCACCACCAACGAGTTCGTGGATGCGTGGTTCGCGGGCTACGTCAACGAGCTGGTCGCGGTGTCGTGGATCGGATTCGACGCGCCGCAGACGCTGGGCCGCAACGAGACCGGCGCCCAGGCGGCGTTGCCGATCTGGATGGGCTACATGAGCGTGGCGCTCGACAAGACGCCCGAGCAGGTGTTCGCGCCGCCCGACGGAGTGATCGGTTTGCGCATCAACCCGGAAACCGGGCTGAAGGTGGCCGACGCGCAGCCCGGCCTCCTCGACTATTTCTACCAGGAGTTTCCACCGGCCGAGCAGGAGACCCTGATCGGCGGGGTGACCGGCGGCGAGCGCCGCGAAGAAGTGCAGAACCAGCTGTTCTGATCCCGTCATGGCGAAGGATACCGGCCGCAATGACCGGCGCAGCCGCATCGCGCATCTCGCCGCCCGCCTGATGGCCGAGGACGGCATCGAGGACTTCGCGACTGCCAAGCGCAAGGCAGCGCGCCAGGCCGGCATGCCCGACACGCGCGAGCTGCCCACCAACGAGGAAGTGGACGCCGCGCTCAAGACCTATCAGCTGATCTATCACCGCGAGGAGCACCGCGACCGGTTGCGCGAATTGCGCGAGCGGGCGGTGCGGGCGATGCGCGAGCTCGCCCAGTTCAATCCCTACCTCACCGGCTCGGTGCTGAGCGGGAATGCCGGGAAGTACGCCGACATCAACCTGCAGCTTTTCACCGACAACGAGAAGGCCGTGGAGCTCTACCTGATCGACCGCGGCATCTCCTACAAGGCGGCGCAAGGGCGGCTTTATACGGGGGAAGAGATGCGCACGGTGCCGGTCTACCAGGTTACCGACGAGGGCACGGTGATCGAGCTGACGGTGCTCTCGCCCTACGACCTGCGCGGGCCGCTGCGCACGACTCCCGACGGAAAGAACATCGAGCGCGCCAAGCTACCCGCGGTGGAGCAACTGCTTTCCGAGGCGGAGTAAGCGCTCACCCATCAGGAAGGGGTGTTCCGAGCCTCGCCTAGCTGCCGGTCTTGAGCCAGCCGGCGACTTCGTGAGCGTAGTAGGTGAGGATGGCGTCGGCTCCCGCGCGCTTGAACGCCGTGAGTATCTCCAGGACGCAGGGCCGCTCGTCGAGCCAGCCCCGCGCGGCCGCGGCTTTTACCATCGAGTATTCGCCGCTGACGTGATAGACGAAGGTCGGGGCGCCAAATTGCTCTTTCACGCGCCGCACGATGTCGAGGTAGGGCAGTCCCGGCTTCACCATGACCATGTCCGCGCCTTCCTCCAGGTCGAGCCCGACCTCCCATAGCGCTTCATCGCTGTTGGCGTAGTCCATCTGGTAGGTGTGCTTCGTGCTGTGCCCGAGGCTCTTCGCCGAGCCGACCGCGTCGCGAAACGGCCCGTAGAACCCGGACGCATACTTCGCGGAGTAGGCGAGGATGCGGGTGTGGATGAACTTGGCGCGGTCGAGCGCCGCGCGGATCGCCCCGACGCGCCCGTCCATCATGTCCGAAGGCGCGACGATGTCCACGCCGGCCGCAGCACACACCAGCGCCTGCTTTTCCAGCACGGCGATCGTCTCGTCGTTCAGCACGTAACCCGAGCGATCGACCACGCCGTCCTGGCCGTGGGTGGTGTACGGATCCAGCGCGACGTCGGTGATGATGCCGAGTTCCGGCAGCCGCTTCTTGAGGGTCGCCACTGCGCGCGGCACCAGCCCCTTGGGATTGATCGCCTCCCGTCCATCGGCGGACTTCTGCTCCCGGGCGATGAATGGAAACACGGCAATCGCGGGAATTCCCAGCTTCGCGCACTGCTCGGCGTGCCCGAGGAGGCGATCCACGGAATAGCGCCGAATGCCGGGCATCGAGGGCACCGCTTCGACCCGGTTCTTGCCCTCGATCACGAACACGGGATAAATCAGGTCGTCGGTGGTGAGCCGATGTTCCCGCCGCAGCCGCCGCGTGAACTCATCGCGCCGCATCCGGCGCATGCGCCGCCGCGGAAAACCTCCATGCCAGTGCATCCTATTAACCTCTTGATCAAAAGGGCTATTTTTGCCTGCCAGGCGGGGAACTTCAGGGCATTATAAACGTCGTATCTCTCAGACGATGACGAGTCGTCTCCCGCTTCTCCTCCCTGAGCGGGCGCCTTAATCCTAGTTAAGGCTTTTACCCCCGGTTTTACTCCCCTTTAACCGGGGGTTTTTTATGCGCGCGATTTGGGTTCAGTGTCGTCACCTCCCGCGCGCCCGCCAGAAGCTGTTTGGCGCATCGCGTGAAACTCACGTAGGTGGTTGTTATTCGGCCCGAAACTGGCGTGCCCAAGCGCGCCTACTGTAGAATGGCGTGCCGTTCGCACGAGCGGCCAAAAAAAGGGATTCTGGATGCATTTGCACCGGCTGCTGGCCTACTGGGGGGCCGCTGTTTTCGCCTCGGCGACGTTCGCTCAGGGAGCTCCCGAGCCTGACGTCGCGAAGGGACAGCAACTCGCGACCCAGGTCTGCGCCGCGTGCCATGCGCCCGACGGCAACAGCGTCCAGCCCGCCAACCCCGTTCTGGCCGGCCAGCACTCCGAGTACACCTTCAAACAGCTCTCGAACTTCAAGCAGCAGAACGGCAAGCCCGCCGAGCGGCCCAACGCCATCATGGCCGGCATGGTCGCGAACCTCACCGCGGAGGACATGAGCAGCCTGGCCGCGTATTTCCAGACGCAGAAACCGGCGCCGCGGGCGGCGCGCGATGCGGAACTCGTCAAGCTCGGGCAGGCCATCTACCGCGGCGGCATCCTCTCGAGGAATGTCGCGGCCTGTACCGCCTGCCACGGCCCGGGCGGAGCCGGCGTGCCGGCCCAATTCCCGCGCATCGCGGGGCAGTTCGCCGAATACACCGCCGCCCAGTTGCGGGCATTTCGCGCGGGCGAGCGCGCCAACGATCCCAACCGCATGATGCGCGCGGTGGCCGAGCGCCTCTCCGACCGCGAGATCGCTGCGGTCGCCGAATATATCTCGGGGTTGCGCTGACCCACCGAGGGTCGAGTGTCGGGGGGTCGAGTGGACACCCCCGTTTTCCGCAGCACCTAAAGGTTTCTGAAAACTTCCTTTGCCGCGGCTATCGTGCGCGCGATTTCGGCCGCGCCGTGCGCCGAGGAGACGAACCCCGCTTCGTAGGCCGAGGGGGCGAGGTAGATGCCCCGCGCCAGCATGCCGTGAAAAAAGCGGTTGAAAGCTGCCTTGTCGCATTGCATGACTTCCGCGTAGCTGACTGGCGGCGTCTCGCGGAAGTAGAGGCCGAACATGCCGCCGACGTTCGCCGCGCAGAACGGCACGCCGTGTTCCTGCGCGGCGCGCGTGAGACTCTCGCACAGCGCGCTGGCGGCTGCCGCCAACCGGTCGTAGAAGCGCGGCGCCTGGACGAGCTTGAGCGTCGCCAGTCCCGCGGCAACCGCGACCGGATTGCCCGAAAGCGTGCCCGCCTGGTAGACCGGGCCGAGCGGCGCGATCGACTGCATGACGTCACGCCGGCCGCCGAAGGCACCCACCGGCAGCCCACCGCCTATGACCTTGCCGAGCGTGGTGAGGTCCGGGCGCACGCCGTAGAGTGCCTGCGCGCCGCCGAGCGCGACTCGAAAACCGGTCATCACCTCGTCGAAAATCAGCAGGCTGCCATGCTGCGTGCAAAGGCGGCGCAGCTCGTGGAGAAACTCGCGGCGCGGCGCGACCAGGTTCATGTTGCCGGCGACCGGCTCAACGATCACCGCGGCAATCTCGCTTCCTTCGCGCTGAAATGCGCGCTGCACCGCGCTCTCGCTGTTGTAGTCCAGCACCAGCGTGTGCGCCGCGGTCTCGGCGGGCACGCCTGCGGAGGAGGGTTGGCCAAAGGTCAACGCGCCCGAGCCCGCCTTCACGAGAAGCGCATCGGCGTGGCCGTGGTAGCAGCCCTCGAACTTGATGATCTTGGCCCGGCCCGTGTGACCGCGGGCGAGCCGCAGCGCGCTCATGGTCGCCTCGGTCCCCGAGCTCACCAGGCGAACTTGCTCGAGCGAAGGCACGAGCCGGCACAGCAGCTCGGCCATTTCGACTTCCTGCCGGGTCGGAGCGCCGAACGAAAGCCCCCGGGCGGCCGCCTGCTGCGCCGCCTTCACCACCCGGGGGTGACGGTGACCCACGACGAGCGGACCCCACGAGCCCACGTAGTCGATGTAGGCGCGGCCGTCTGCGTCCCACACCCGCGCCCCCTTGCCGCGCTGAACGAACGGGGGCGTGCCGCCCACCGAGCGAAACGCGCGTACCGGTGAATTGACACCGCCGGGAATGACGCGTTGCGCGCGCTGGAACAGTTTTTGGCTGTTTTTCATGCAGTCGCGCAAGGTTTCCTAGCGTTTTTCCGTCGCCGTTTTTCGTTGCCGGCGCGGGAACAGGTGGCTGAAGCGCTGCGCCGCGAGCTTGATGTCGCCCGCCCCGAACAGCGCCGAGATCACGGCGACGCCGTCGGCCCCGGCGTCGAGCAATTGCGGGGCATTTTCGGGCGTGATGCCGCCGATAGCGACCACGGGCAGCTTCAACTGGCGTTTGGCTTCACGCAGCAGCCCGATCGGCGTGCGCGCCGCACCCGGCTTCACCTGGGACGGAAAGAAA
>DATFVY010000171.1:0-2445 GCA_035259925.1 Burkholderiales bacterium | reverse complement strand
GAGATCGACCGGCTGGCAAACGCACGCGGCGAGGACCAGGCGCTGCTCGGGCACCTGCTCCTTGCGGCCGGCAAAGTGGCGAAGCAGCTCGGCGTCGGCGATGCATTCCGTCTCGTGGTGAATAACGGCGCGCAGGCGGGCCAGAGCGTATTCCATCTGCACCTGCACATCCTCGCCGGCCGCAAGCTGAACTGGCCGCCGGGGTAGAAGGTCAGTGCCAGAGTGCAGAATAACTATACGAGGAGGATGCAAGGATGAACTCAGTTCGATCTCTGGTGGCGACCTGCCTGGCGCTGGAATTGCTGTTCGCGGCGGGCGGCACGCTGGCCCAAGCCTACCCCTCCAGACCGGTGCGGATCGTAGTCCCGACGTCGCCGGGCGGGGGTAACGATTTCGTCGCCCGGCACGTCGGGCAGAAGCTGGGGGAGCGCCTGGGGCAGCAGTTCATCGTGGATAACCGTCCCGGCGCGGGCGGTGCCATCGGGACTGCTTTCGTGGCGAAGGCGCCGCCGGACGGCTACACGCTGCTCCTCGGCTTCGTTGGGCAGCTTGCCATGCTGCCTCACGTGGAGAAGGCGGGCTACGACCCGCTCAGGGACTTCGTCGGCGTGAGCCTGATCGCCTCGTCCTATCACTTCCTCGCGGTGCATCCGTCGCTGCCGGTGCGCTCGGTGAAGCAGCTTGTTGCGCTCGCCAAGAAGCGGCCGGGAGAGCTCAACTACGCGTCCGGCAATATCTGGACCCCCACGCATCTCGTTCCCGAGCTGTTCAAGCAGGCCACGGGCACGGACATCGTGGCCATTCAGTACAAGGGGTCCGGTCCGGCCGCCATCGGCGTGCTGTCGGGCGAAGCCCAGGTCATCTTCGCCGGCACGACTGCCATCCTGTCGTTCGTCCAGAGCAAGCGGCTCATCGGGTTGGCGGTGACCAGCCCCAAGCGCACCGAGAACGCGCCGGAGATCCCCACCCTGGTCGAGCTGGGCGTGCGCGGAGTAGAGGCGCCTTCGTGGTACTCGGTCGCGGCGCCGGCAGCCACGCCGCGCGAGCACGTGGCGAAGCTGCACGATGAGATCGTCAAGCTCACGGCGACGGCGGACTACCGCACGCCGCTCGAGCGCAACGCACTCGAGCCGACCACGACCACCCCGGAGCAGTTCGCGGCGTTCCTTCAGGCGGAGTACGACAAGTGGGGCAAGGTCGTTAAATCGATCAAGATAGACTGACGCAGGTCAAAACAAGACGGCCCGGCAAATCCGCCGGGCCGTCGTCTTGGTGGTGCCGGGACCGCGCCTACTGCGACGCGGCGCGCTGCCTCTCGGGCGTTACCTCGATGATGCGGTTGGTAGCGGTCTGGTGGATCAGGATGGTCCCCTGCGGCGTGGTGCGCGCGTTGCGCAGGATGCCGGCGTAGAGATTACCCGACTTGATCGGCCAGCTTTGGAAGGTTTCGGTCTTGATATCGAAGCGGACCAGCATATCGGGGCGCACGCCGGATTCGTTGTACCAGACGGCGCCGTCGAGCACCACGATGCCATAGGGGTGCGAGCGCGGACCCGAGGGTGAGTCCCATTCCTTGATCTCGCCCGTCTTCGGGTTGAGCCGCCCGATGCGGCCGCCGCCCGAATTCACGTACCAGACCATGCCGTCGGGCGCGAAGTCGAGCCGCCGGACGGTGGTAATCGGCAGCGGTAGCTTCACCTCGGTGATCTCCAGCGTATCCGGGTGCACCTTCAGCAGGCAGGGGCGCGCATTGCAGGAGACCCAGAGCGTGCCTTCGGCGTCGAACTTGATATCGTAGGGCTGCGAGCGTTGCGCGGCGACCTTGACGATCTTGATATCGCCGGTGTCCGGGTTGAGACGGCCGATCCGGTTGGCCGCCTGGAAGGTGAAATAGACGATGCCCCGCTTGTCGAAGGCAATCGTGTGCGGGTCCGTCGCCTCCGGATCGGGCATCTTGTAGACCGTCGCCTTGCCGCTCGCGGGATCGACCCAGCCGACCGTGCCGTTCTTGTTGCCCGAGTACCACGGACGGCCTTTGGGGTCGAGCTGCACCGTGTGTGGCATCGCGTCGGGCGGCAGCGGGTACTCCTTCGCCTGGCCGGTGCGCGGATCGAGCCGCCCGATCAGGTTGCCGTATTGGCCCGCGTACCAGATCGAGCCGTCTGCAGCCTGGATCGGATCGCGGCTGCGTTGCCCGAGCTGCGGCATCGTCCACTCCTTGAACGTGACCTTGAAACTGCCGGGCACCGGCTTGGCCGCTCGGCGATTGTTGGGAGGGAAGTTCGTCGCGAGGTAGTCAATGATTTCGTTCTGCTGGCTCGCGCTCCCGGACAGATCGATCATGTAGCCCACCAGCTCCTTCCAGTGCTCGCGGGTATAGCCGGAGCTGTTGTGGATCAGCTGGAGCGCATGGCAGGTGGAGCAGATGCCCTCCACCATCGGCTT
>DATFVY010000170.1:0-3134 GCA_035259925.1 Burkholderiales bacterium | reverse complement strand
CTTGCCGAAGGAGCGAAAGCCGTAGTACGACTCGTTGAACCCGGGCTTGCGCCGCTTCAGCGCCTGCTTGACCATGGATCCCCAGATCTTGTCTTCCGCGCCGCGCTCCGTCTGCAGCGCCTCGACCGTTTCCACCACCAGGTCCAGGGCTTCCTGCTTCTTGTCGGCATCGCCGGCAGGCGCGCCGGCCGCCTCCTGCGCCGAGGCCGCGGGCTTGCGGCGCGGCTGCTTGCGCGACTTCTCCCGCACCAGGTCGTCGTAGTAGATGAACTCGTCGCAATTGGCGATGAGGAGATCGGAAGATGATTTCTTGACGCCGACGCCGATCACCATCTTGTCGTTTTCGCGCAGCTTGCTCACCAGGGGCGAAAAATCCGAGTCGCCGCTGATGATCACGAAGGTATCCACGTGCGACTTGGTGTAGCACAGGTCGAGCGCATCGACCACCATGCGGATGTCGGCGGAGTTCTTGCCCGAGATGCGCACGTGCGGGATCTCGATCAGCTCGAACGCCGCTTCGTGCATCGCTTTCTTGAAGTCCTTGTAGCGGTCCCAGTCGCAATAGGCCTTTTTCACCACGATGCTGCCCTTCAGCAGCAGGCGCTCGAGCACCTTCTTGACGTCGAACTCGGCATAGCGCGCCTCGCGCACGCCCAACGCGATGTTCTCGAAATCGCAGAACAGGGCGAGGTTGTTGGTGTCGTTTTGTGCAGCCATGGGAAGCTCCGATCACGCCGGAGCGTGAGTGGTGGTGAGTGGCAAGTCGAGGAGAGGTGAAGCCCAATTCTACCTTGTTTGAATTCAAGCACGCCCGTCACGAGTCGCGCTTGCCTGCGGCAACGGGCGGCGCGTCGCCGGAGGCAAGCCTGTGCGCCCAGCGCGTGGTCTCAGGCAGGCGAAAACGGGTCGTGCAAGCCATGACCAGGCGCACCGCCGCAGTCAGGCTTACGCGATGCCCTATGGAGACATAGATTGGGCTCGTACGTGACTTGGAGCGCAGCACTGCCCCGATCGTTTCACCCCGATCCCGGAGTGGTACCCAGGCGCCGCGCCGCTGCGGAGGCGAGCCATGCTCGCCGGTGAGCCTGGACTTGGCGACACCGACGGTAGGGATGCCGCTGTACACGCCAAGGTGGCTGGCGATGCCGAAACGGCGGGGATGCGCCAGTCCATGGCCATCGCACAGGATCACGTCCGGCGGAATTCGCAGCCGGGCCAGCGCGGCGAGCAGCGCGGGTGTCTCGCGAAACGACAGCAGGCCCGGCACGTACGGAAAGCGGGTGGGGACGCGAGCGATGACGTGATCGACCAGCTTCAATTCCGGGAACGCCAGCACCGCGACGGCGGCGCGTGTCACGCCACCGCCGCGCTCGAAACCGACGTCGGCGCCGGCGACGTGGCGGATGCGCCGCGGCATGCCCAGCCTGACCACGCGCGAGCGCAGGCGGTGCTGGAGCGCAATGGCCGCGCTCGGCGTCAACTTCCAGCTATGGCGAAGTCTCAAGTCAATTCACCAAACATTCCGATGGGGTGGCTGAGAACCGTCCGTTTGCCGGGCTTGTCGAACATGGGTCACGGGTCACTGTAGTACTATGCCTCATGAGCGAAGATTTCTACCAGGACCTCCGGCAACAGATGATGGCCGAGATCGTGGCGGAAGCCGCGCTCACGGTGGGCCACACCGGGCGCGCAGCGTTCAGCGAGCGTGTCTTGCGCGTCATCGGCGAGATGCCGCGCCACGAATTCGTGCCGGTCGAGCTGCAGCCCTACGCCTATCTCAACCGGCCGCTGCCGATCGGTTACGAGAAGACCGTCTCGCAACCGTTCATCGTGGCGCTGATGACCGATCTGCTGGCGCCGCAGACCGGCGACGTGGTGCTCGAGATCGGCGCCGGCGCCGGCTACCAGGCGGCGATACTGGCCCAGCTCGTAAAGCGCGTCTACACGGTGGATATCATCGACGAGCTGGCGCAGGGCGCCGAGCGCCGCCTGAAGCGTCTCGGCTACGACAACGTCGAGGTCAAAGTGGCGAACGGCTACTACGGCTGGCCCGAGCATGCGCCCTATGACAAGATTATGGTAACGACGGCGTCGGAGCTGATACCGCCGCCGCTGCTCACCCAGCTCAAGCCCGGCGGCCGCATGGTGATACCGACCGGCATACCTGACAAGCAGACCCTCACTCTGGTGGAGAAGTCCGCGTCGGGCAGCCTTGCCACGCGTGAGATATTACCGGTTCGCTTCTCGGAACTGGAGGATCCCGGCGAAACAGCGGGCGCAGCCTGACACACTGAAAGGCCCCGGCGCGCAAGCTATAATCCGCCCGCAATGGGGAGAGAGACCAAAACCATGGCGGTGCTTTTCGCCGATATCAGCGAGAGCACCCGCCTCTACCAGAGGCTCGGCGACGCGGCGGCGCGCATCATAGTCAGCGAGTCCCTGGATCTCATTTCCACCGTCGTCGGGCACCACAAGGGCCGCGTGGTCAAGACCATCGGCGACGAGGTGATGTGCGTTTTCCCGAGCGCCGATCTCGCGGTGGTCGCCGCCAGTGAAATGCAGACGGCGATTACAGCGGCACGGCCTGGCAACCACCCCGTGGTCATACACATCGGCCTGCACCACGGCCCGGTACTGGTCGAGGAAGACGATGTATTCGGTGACACGGTGAATGTCGCGGCTTATCTCGCGGCGGTCGCGTCGGGCGAGCAGATATTGACGACCCAGGCGACCGAAGACTGCCTGTCGGACGCGCTGAAATCCTGCGTGCGCCCGATCTTCCACACCGTGCTGAAGGGCGCCACCGAGGAGACCCGCGTGTATCAGGTGCTGTGGCGCACCGACAACATCGCGCTCACCGATGTCAATCTCAGGTCGGGCAAGATCATTCCAGGAGACATGGGAAGCCTGGTGCTGTCGCTCGGAGAGGAGCGGGTGCGTGTGGACCAGTGGCGAATCGGGGTGGTGGTGGGGCGCTCAAAGGAATGCGACCTGGTGGTGACCGACAAATTCGCCTCGCGCAAGCACTTCACCATCCGGCTCGTGCGCACGCACTTCTATCTGTACGACCACAGCATCAACGGCACCTTCGTCTCGCTGGAAAGCGGCGAGGAGGTGCACGTGCTGAGGCGCGA
>DATFVY010000169.1:0-5071 GCA_035259925.1 Burkholderiales bacterium | reverse complement strand
GTGAGTTGGCAAGGCGATACCATGCTGGCCACAATCACAGCACTTCGAAGAACAACAACCGGGAGGATACCGGGTGATACGCGAACTAAAGCTCGTCTTCTTCATCACGCTTGCGGTCATCGCGTTTAATCTCGTCTTCCTAGTTTCCGGATTGACCTCGAGCCCATTTGCCCCGTACTTCGGCGAGGCCGCCGTGGGCAATGTGAGCCTTCTATTCATGCAAGCGGCTCTATTGGTTCTCTTTTCGCGCCCGAGCCGTCGCGAGCTGGCCACGATGTTCGGCGTCGGCCTGGTTACGGCGCCACTTTTCCTGTGGATGGTGCCCGTTCCGTGGAACGACCTTCCGGTGGGTACCTGGATCATCATCGGCACCGCGGGTATCGGTCTCGCGGGGTTCGCGGTTCTCGTGCTGAGGCTTCGTGACTCCCGATATGATTTCGCGGCCGCACGCACTCTGCTCACGGCATTCCTGCTGGTCCCGCTCGGCGGTGTTGCCGCGGACCTCTGTCTTGGGCTCACGGCAGCTTTGCATCCCACAACGCTCGACCTGTACCTCTATAAATTTGACAGGAGCCTGGGATTTCAGGCCTCGCAGGTCTACGCGATGGTCGTGGACGCGATTCCGGGTTTCCGGGCGGTCGTCTCGGCCCTGTATGTGTACCTACCATTTGCCGTGCCGATCTTTTTCGCGATCCAGGTTGCACGCCGCACCACGGCTCCGGCGAACATCATTCTGGTGCAAGTAGTGAGCGCCGTCGTGGCGCTGACACTGTTCCAGGTGTTCCCAGCCACGGGCCCCAAGTATGTATTCGGGACGTTGTATCCGTATTCCTTGCCGCCGGCGCACGACTTGGCGGCGAGCTGGGTCGCGGTGATGCCGTTTCCGCGCAACGCCATGCCGTCGATGCATTTTGGCTGGGCGCTCGCGCTGTGGCTGAACTCGCTGTATCTGGGCAATCGGCGGCTGCGGGCTGCGATGGCGCTGCTCCTGGGGGCGAACGTGCTGGCGACGCTGGGGTTGGGGGAGCACTACCTGATCGACTTGGTGGTGGCGGTGCCCTGTGTGATGGCGGTGCAGGCGCTGTGCACGCACAACCTTGCCTGGGACGATCCGGCGCGGCGCCGGATGCTGGTATGGGGCAGCGCGCTGACGCTGGCATGGTTGCTGGCGCTGCGCTTCGGGCTGGAAGTGTTCCTGAAGGTACCGGGGCTTTCCTGGGTGGCGATCGTCGCCACAGTGGCCGGTAGCGTTGCCCTGTATCGGCCTTTGCACCGTGCGGCGGCCGCGGCGCTCGCGCGCGCGCCGACGGGGCTGGTGCTGGAGCCGGTGCTGCGGTCGATTCGCCCAGGCATGGGCGGGCGCATCGCGGGGCTATTCGTGCTCTCGGGGTTCGCCGGGCTGGTGTACCAGGTGCTTTTTTCCAAGGCGCTGGCGCTGACCTTCGGCAGCACCTCGACTGCCACCTACACCGTGCTGGCAACCTACATGGGCGGCATGGCGCTGGGGGCATGGCTGGGCGGGGCGATCGCCGCGCGGCGCACGAACCCTTTGGTGCTCTACGCGCTGTGCGAGCTAGGCATCGGGCTCTACTGCCTCGCCACGCCCTGGTTCTTTCCCGTGATCCGCGACGCTTATGTCGCGCTGGCCGCGGGAGTATCGCCGGATGCGCCCGCGCTGTTGGCTGCCCGCTTCGGCATCGGCGCCGCGGCGCTGGTGGCCCCGACCGTGCTCATGGGCATGACGCTGCCCATTCTGGTGCGCTTCTTCGAGCAACGCCATCAGGCCCTGGGCGTGTCGGTCGCCTGGCTTTATACGGCCAATACCGGAGGGGCGGCCTTGGGCGCGTTGCTGGCGGGGTACGCGATCCTGCCTGCCCTGGGGATGACGCGCACGACCTTGGTTGCCGTGTCGCTCAACCTGCTTGCCGCCTATCTGGGTTTCAGACTGAGCAAATCCGCGGCGCTCCTCGAGCCGGGCGCGCATGCAGCCGCAGCCTCCAGGGCCAAGCCCGCCGCGCAGCTCGATTGGGCTTCGAACCGAGCGTTGTCCTATCTGGCGCTGGCGATGCTCGGAATCGGCGGTATCGTCACTCTGGCGCTGGAGGTGAAGTATGTGCACCTGCTCTCGGTGGTGGCGGGCAATAGCGTCTACGCGTTTTCCCTGATGCTGTTTGCGTTCCTGTTCGGACTGGGCTTGGGGGCGGAGGCGGCGCGGCGTCTATTGCGGCGGCAGTGGCCGCTCGCGAGCGTGCTCGCGGGGCTGGAGTTGGGACTCGCCTGTGCGATCGGACTGGGCATCCCGTTCTGGGACAGCCTGCCGCAGTACTTCGCCTCCTTCGCCGGCTACAAGCTCACCCCGGGATTCGGCGGGCGCGAGGCGATCCGCGGAATCGTTTGCCTGGTGGCAATGGTGCCGGCGGCGTTTTTCATTGGTGCGATCTATCCGGTGGCGATGGAGGCGGTCGCTCGCGCCGCGCCGCGCTCGCCGGTGGCCGCCTTGGGGCGAGCTGCGGCGCTCAATACGGCTGGCAATATTCTCGGCGTTCTGATCGGCGGCTTCGTGCTGCTGCCCAAACTCGGGGCGCTGCTCGGGCTGAAGCTCCTTGCTTCGGTGTGCTTCGCGCTGGGCGTTGCAGCGCTTGCCCTGGGCCGCGGCAGCGGTAGGCCGGCGCTCGCCTGGGGGACGGCGGCGGCCGTGGCGCTGTTGCTGCTCATCACGCCGCGCTCGTTCGATTACAACAGCCTCGCCTCGGGGGCGAACGTGTATTTCAGACACCAGGGCTTCGGCAAGGTGATCGATCACGCCGAGAGCGTCGACGGAGGTTTGACCACCGTCGCCGTGAGCGAGTACCGCGGCGCCAAGACGCTGACGCTGCTCACCAATGGCAAGTTCCAGGGCAACGATGCCTGGGAAGGGGAAGTCAAGGCCCAGGTGGGCTTCTCCCTGGCGCCGCTCCTGCACGTGAGCGCTCGCGATCGGGCATTGGTGATCGGCTACGGCACGGGCATGAGCGCGCGCGTGGTGCACGATGCGGGCTTCGCCAACCTGGACATCGTCGACTTGAGCGCCGACATCATCCAGCTGGCAAACCGGCACTTCGGTGACCTCAATGCCCGAGTGAGCGAATTGCCCGGGGTGCGCACCTACGTAACCGACGGGCGCAACCTGTTGCTGCTGCAGAACGAGCGCTATGACCTCGTGGCAATGGAGCTCAGCTCGATCTGGTTCGCCGGTACCGCGTCTTTGTACAACCGGGACTTCTACGAGCTGGTGCGCGCGCGATTGAAGCCCACTGGAGTGCTGCAGCAATGGGTGCAGCTGCACCATCTGCGGCCCGTGGACTTGCTGTACGTCCTGGGCTCGGTGCGCAGCACCTTTCGCTACGTGCGCCTCTACTACATCGGCGGCCAGGGGATCATCGTCGCGAGCAACGACCCCGCGGTCGCGCACACCGCCGAGAACATCGCCAGATTGGACCGCACCCCCGGGCTAAAGCGCTTTCTCTCGCTCTACGGCAACAGCTCCAAGACGCTCCTGGAAACGCTGGTCCTGGACCCCGAGGGCATCGATCGCTATCTCGCCAGCCGCGGCGTGCCGCTCGAGCTCCTGGTCTCCACCGACGACAATCTCTTCCTCGAGTATGGGACTCCCAAAGGCAACGTCCTGGAGGAGGCCCTCGAACAAAACCTCGGGCTGCTGTCGAAGTTCTCGCAACGGCAACGCGACCCTCTTGAGTAGTGCCGCTACCGGGCGCGCGCGCGGACTAGGCTAGAACGGCTCCTTCCACGGGCGCAGATCCACTTCGTGGGTCCACGCGCTGCGGTGCTGGGCATGGATCTGCCAGTAGGTCTCGGCGATCGCGTCAGTGTGCAGCGCGCCGTCCGGGCCCAGCTGCTCCATGCGGTCGCGGTGATCGCGCCACATGCGCTCGCTGTCGATCGCGCCGTCGATGAGCACCGTTGCCACGTGGATGCCCTGCGCGCCGAGCTCCCGCGCCATGCTCTGCGCCATGAACCTCAGGCCGCCCTTGGCCGCGGCAAAGGCGGCGAAATGCGCCCGGCCGCGCGTGCTGCCCGAGGCGCCGGTGAAGATCACCGTGCCGCGGCCGCGCGGCAGCATGCGCCGCGCCGCTTCGCGGCCGACGAGAAACCCGCTGAGGCAGCTCTGGCGCCAGACGCGCTCGAAGTCCTGCGCCGAAAGCTCGGTGAACGGTCCCTGTACGCGCGTCGCCGCGATGAACGCGACCGCCTCGATCGGGCTCAGCTTTGTCTCCACATCACTGAAAAGCGTTGCCACGTCGGCTTCGTTGGCGAGATCTGCGGGAAAGGCGGAGGCACCCAGCTCGCGGGCAAGAGCGGAAAGGCGCTCCTTGTTGCGCGCCGCGAGCGCGACCGCATAGCCTTCGCGCGCAAAGCGTTTCGCCACGGCTTTGCCCAGGCCCTGGCCGGCGCCCGCGACGAGCAGGGTTTTCATGTCGTAGTAATGTATATCCATGTGCCGCGCGCTGCTCTATCTGGGCGAACCCGTGCTGCTCGACAACCTGCTGTTCCAGCCGGATTCGGCGCTGGTGCGGCAAAGCTACATGCCCAAGATGCTGAACCTGCTGAACCTGGCCGGCTTCGGCCTGCGCGCCTGGGACCCGGACTCGCACCAGCCCGAGAAGCCCTTCTTCTACGGCTCGCCCTCCCTGCCGGTGTTCGACCGCAACCTCAAGAACCTGGCGGAGAAGGTGCGCGCCGCGTGCGTGCTCGCGCACGTGCGGGGCGTCGCGTATTCCGCGGCGGTCGAGATCTCGCTGCAGAACGTGCACCCGTTCCAATTCGAGGGCATGCCCTGGGCGCTGGCGCACAACGGCGACCTCGCCGGAATGGAGCAGCTGAAACCCCGGCTCGCCCCGCACATCCGGCCGGAGTTCCTCGCCGCCATCCGCGGGACCACCGACAGCGAATGGATCTACGCGCTCTTCATGTCCCAGCTGTCGGACCCGGGCGCCGCCGCCGCCGAGGACGAAGCATTCACGGCGCTCGAGCGGACATTGGCGATCCTGCGGCAGGCGCGCGCGGCGGCGGG
>DATFVY010000168.1:0-3641 GCA_035259925.1 Burkholderiales bacterium | reverse complement strand
GTCCATCACGAGCCGGTGGCCGACCCAGCCCAGAGCGTAGCCGCCGACGTAGGTGGCGACGCCCTGCACGAGGTAGAGGCCCACCATCACGATCGGCAGCCAGAAAATGACGTCGGGATCCTTCTCGATGAAGGTGCCCTCGATGAGCGGCTTCATCAGCGCCGGCAGCGCGGAATAGGTCGCCGCCACCACCGCCATGCCCAGGATGCCCAGCGCGAACACGTGCCAGTACGGCTTTACGTGCGACAGCAGCCGCAGGTAGAGCTGCGAATTGCTCATCGTGGGCATGACGCGCACGATAGCAAATCGCCCCTCTACGGGAAAGGCGCGTCAGCGGAAGGTGTACTGCGCGGTCGCGAAGAACGAGCGCTCCGGCTGCGGGTAGGCGAAGAACGTCGGCGTGAAGGAATCGAACACGCCGTAGTTGAAGTACTTCTCGTTGAGGAGGTTCTTCACACCCCCCCCCAGCAACCAGCCGTTGCTCTCGTAGGTGAGCTTGAGATCGACCACCGTGTAGGACGGCATCTTGCGGCCGAAGGTATTGGTCTCGTCGCCGTCGAACACCTGCTCGCCGACGTAACGCGCCACGACGTCCGCGCGCACGCGCGGCGCGAATGCCCAGCCCGCGCCGGCGTTGGCGGCGTGCCGCGGCACGAGCGGCACCTCGTTGCCGGCGATCGGCACCCCGCCGAAGTCCCCGGAGCGGAATTCCGACACCGCGTAGGTGTAATTCACGAAGAGATCTACCGAGCGGCCCAGGCGCCACTTGGCCTCCGCTTCCACGCCCTGGCGGCGGGTCGGCGGGAGGTTGCGATTGGTGAAGGTCGCCGGATCGAAGAACAGCTCGTTGTCGATGTTCATGTGATAGAGGGCGACCCGGTAGGTGCCGGGCCCGGAGCGGATATCGATCCCGATCTCCTGCTCGTGGGACGTCTGCGGCTCGAGCAGGCTCACCATGCCCGTGAACAGGTTATAGACGTCGTTGACGTTGGGCACGCGGAAGCTGGTGCCGATCTTCGCGTAGGGGGAGAGCGCCGCGCTTGCGCGGTAGCGCACCCCGATCTCGTAAGCGGTGAGATCGCGCTTGCGCTCATCCGACTGGGTCGGATTGGCGAGGTCCGTGACGCCGTACTCCACCCGTTGCAGGCGCCCGCCCAGGGACAGGTTCCACGCGTCGCCCATGGCGGTCGAGTTCTGCAGGTAGACCGCCTGGTTGCGCTGAAATGCGTCCGGCTGCCGGGGCTGGCCGAACACGGAGGTGGTGTTGAGGAAGGACCAGTCGTCCCAATCCAGTCCCACGACCAGATGGTGCCGCCAGCCGCCGAGTTGATGCGGCAGCCTGAACCGGGGCGAGAACGACCACACGCTGGTGTCGGAGTCGATCGGGCTGCCGACGATGCTGGCCTTGATGTTTTTCTCGCGGTAGCCGAGGTCGGCGGCGAGGGTGCCCGCTCCGACGCCCCACTCACCGCCGGCGTACGCGAACCCGCCGGTGCGGTTGCTGAAGTCGTTGGGGGTGGCAGCCTGGCGGCGGTCGGCTGCGATCTGCGCCTCGCTCAACGCACCGGGCAGCCGCAGGTCCTGGTCGTCGGCGCCGGCCTTGAGCGACAGGCTTGCGCGGTCGCCCTTCCAGCGCAGGTCGGCGAGCGCGTTCTTCTGGCGCAACCGGTTGTTGTCGCGATAGTTGTCGGTGTAGAGATAGCTGCCGTTGAAATTGAGCGATACGCTGTCGCCGCCGAGACTGACGCCTGCGGCGCCTTCATTCGTGCCGTAGGTGGCCGCGCTGCCGTAGATGTAGCCCGAGCGCTGCCCGCGCGCGGCCGTCTTGGTGATGATGTTGATGGTGCCGCCGGTCGCTCCCCCGCCGTAGAGCACGGCGCCCGAGCCGCGCATGATCTCGATGCGCTCGATCGCGCTGAGCGGTATGCCGGCCCAGTTCACCGTGGTCTGCTCGTTCTCGCTGATGCGCACCCCGTCGAGCAGCACCAGCGTGTTCTGGTCGCCGAAGATGCCGAAGCCGCGCATGTCGACCTGCACGTTGGGCGAGCCCGAGTTGTCGCGGGAGCGTATGCCGGGCTGCTGGCGCAGCAGCTCGGGCACTGTGCGCGCGGTGCTGTTCTTGATGTCCTCCGCCGTGATGATCGACACGTTCACCGGCTTGTCGAGGTAGCGGTCCTCGAATCTCGTCGCGGTGACGATGACCGGCTCGCCGATGGTAACCGGAGGCTGGGCCGCAAACGCGACCCCAGCCGCAACGCACAACGCTGCGGCAAGGACTCCCCTTGAATGCATGACCTTTCCTCGCGCACGCCCGCCGCATGCAAAGAAATCACCGAGAAATGGCGCAGGAAGGCGGGACCGCAACGGTCACGCCGCTTCCCCGCGGCATTTCCACCAGCGGCACGGGCCGGTATACGGGCTCGCGAGAACCTGGCGCATCGCCTTCCCGCGCGCATCACGCGCGCAGTGGCTGGAGTCTCGGGCGAGACTCCTCGACGCGCCCACGCTCGCTTACCGTTGCGGGGGCAGCACAGGCTTTGGACCGCGGCGCGTTATGCCGCTGTCCTCACCTGTTTCCCGTTCAACCCGCCGCGCGTAGCGCGGCCGGGCACCCGGTGTCGCATGCGGGCCGGCGGCGCCTACGGACGGCGCGCCTCCCGCAGGGGGTGGATTGTAGGCACCCGCTGCGCCCGTTTCAATGCGCCGCCGCGGGTTTCCCGCGCCGCGTCAGGCCCTTAAGCGGCAGCCCCGTCCGGGCTCCGCGGGCAGCCTTGTACCGGCCTGCGAAATCGGCCCCAAAAAAGCGGCTCCGCCAGACGGGCTGTTGATGCCAAACAACTTTCAAAACTTCCTGTACCCAGTTGACGTATCAGGGTATTTGAAACATAGTGTGCCGATGGATGCGGAACTGAAATCGCTCGAGCGCAAGCTCAGCCAATTCGTCGAGATGTGCCAGCGGCTGCGCGCCGACAACCAGCACTTGCGCCAGCAGCTCGAGTCGGCGATGAGCAGCAACAAGCAATTGAGCGAGAAAATCGGCGCCGCGACCGACCGCCTGGAGACGCTTCTCAGCCAGCTTCCCGAAGAAGAAGCATGAGCGCCGACTCCAAGACCGTGAGCGCCGACGCCAAGGGCCTGCAAATCAACGTGATGGGGCGGGAATTCCGGGTGGCTTGCCCGGAAAACGAGCAGAAAGAGCTGCTCGAAGCCGTGGATTACCTCAACAAGAAGATGAGCGACATCCGCGACAACGGCAAGGTGATCGGGCTCGAGCGGATCGCGATCATGGCTGCGCTCAACATCGCGCACGAGCTGCTCTCGACGAAGGTCGGCGGTTTTGACATGGCATCGATAAAGCGTAGAATGCAGCACATCGAGACGATGCTCGATCAGGCGATACGCGATCAGAGCAGGCCGTCCTAGTTTCCCCTGCGGTGTTCGTTGTTAAGGCCTTAGATTCTTTGAACCAACATCGTTGAATCTGGACGCCGACTCAAGCAGCTCCGGTGTGCGCATCCCAACGGGAAGCGCCTAATGGGCTCGGAAGGCGACCGCCCTTGAACCGTTGGTTCAAGATCCAGGCCTGACGGCACAGGCGGGGGTCCAATACAGAAAATGCGGCGCGAGCCGCATTTTCTTTT
>DATFVY010000167.1:0-5798 GCA_035259925.1 Burkholderiales bacterium | reverse complement strand
CCTTCCATGAGCGTCGCATCATCGCCGACACGCGGCATTTCCTTCCCGGTGCGCATCACGTCGCGCACGTGAGTCAGCAGTTTTCTTCCCAGCGTGCCGCCGGGATGCGAGGCGGCGAACTCGTCGCGCGTGAATCCCCGCGACTGCATGAGCGCGACCGCCAGCGCGTCACCCAGCGCCAGCGCCGCGGTGGTGCTGGCCGTGGGCGCGAGGTTGAGGGGACAGGCTTCCTTGGCGGCGCCGGCGTAGAGGTGGACGTCGGCTTCCTTGCCCAGCGCGGAGCCGGGATTGCCGGTCATCGCGATGAGTTTCGCGCCCTGGCGCTTGAGCACGGGGACGATGGCCAGCACCTCGTCGGTTTCGCCGGAATTCGACAGAGCCAGGAAGACGTCCTCGCGCGAGACCATGCCGAGATCGCCGTGGCTTGCTTCCGCCGGGTGCACGAAGAACGCCGGCGTGCCGGTGCTGGCGAGCGTTGAAGCGATCTTGCGCGCGACGTGACCCGACTTGCCGATACCGCTCACCACGATGCGGCCGCGGCACGCCAGGATCATTTCCACCGCTTGCGTGAAGCTGTGGTCGAGACGCTCGATCAGATCCGCGACAGCCTTCGCCTCGATCTCGAGCACCTCGCGCGCCATCGCGAGCGCCGCGTCCTGTTTGGGCGCGCGGCCGATGCTGCGGGGTGCCGTCTTCATGTCGCGGAAAGTATAGCAGAATCACCGGGTTCCGAAGGGCCGCGCGCCTTGCAATTGGCCGGTTATAGGGCATCATTCGGCCATGCATTCGCCGCTCCAGTCCGTGCTGATCCTGCTCGCCACCGCGGTGCTGGTCGTCGTGGTGTTCCGTTTGCTCAGGCTGCCGCCGCTGCTCGGCTACCTGATCGTCGGAATCGCTATCGGTCCGCACGCGCTTGGGTGGATCGCCGACACCGCCGAAGCGCGCGGCCTCGCGGAAATCGGCGTCGTGTTCCTCATGTTCACCATCGGGCTCGAATTCAGCCTGCCGAAGCTGGTCACGATGCGCCGCGTCGTGTTCGGGCTCGGCGGCTCGCAGGTGCTCGCCACGATGCTGATCGTGGGTGCGGCCGCGCTGGCTCTCGGCATCGATTGGCGGGCGGCGCTCATACTGGGCGGCGTGCTGGCGATGTCCTCGACGGCGATACTCGCGAAGCTCCTCGCAGAGCGGCTCGAGCTCAATTCGCCGCACGGACGGCAGATCATCGGCATCCTGCTGTTCCAGGACCTGGCGGTGGTGCCGCTGCTGATCCTGCTGCCGGCGCTGGCCGGCTCCGCCGAGGACCTGCCGGGCGACCTGGCGCTGGCGGCACTCAAGGCGGCCGTCGTCCTGGCGCTCCTGCTGCTCCTTGGCCAGAGACTGATGCGCGGCTGGTTCCACCTGGTGGCACGGCAAAAGTCCGCGGAGCTCTTCGTCCTGAACGTGCTGCTGATCACGCTGGGCCTCGCCTGGGTCACGGAAATCGCGGGATTGTCGCTCGCGCTCGGGGCCTTTCTCGCCGGCGCGCTCATCTCCGAGACCGAGTATCGCTACCAGGTCGAGGTGGACATCCGGCCGTTCCGGGATGTGCTGCTCGGGCTGTTCTTCGTCACCATCGGTATGCTCCTCGACCCGGGCGTGGTGGTCCGGCATGCCCCGTGGGTCCTGTTGCTGCTGGTGACGCTCCTGGTTGCAAAAGGGCTGCTCATCTTCGGCCTGAGCCTGGTAGCGGGCTCCAGCACGGCGGTCGCATTGCGCGCGGGGCTCGCGCTCGCGGCGTGCGGCGAGTTCGGCTTCGTGCTGCTGGCCCGCGCCGACAACCTCGGGTTGGTCAATCCGGCCATCATGCAAGCCGTGCTGGCCACCATGCTGCTGTCCATGCTCGCCACCCCGTTCATCGTGGAGCGCAGCGCGCACATCGTGCGCCACTGGACCCGTTCCGACTGGATGCACCGGGCCATGGAAGTCCACAACATCGCGGTGCAGTCCATGGCCGCGGACCGGCATGTGGTGATCTGCGGCTACGGGCGCAGCGGACAGAACCTGGCGCGGCTGCTCGAGAAGGAATCGATACCCTTCATCGCACTCGATGTCGACCCGCAGCGCATACGCGAGGCCGCGGCCGGGGGCGAAAGCGTGGTATTCGGCGACGCCGGCCGCCGTGAGGTGCTGGTAGCCGCGGGACTGCTGCGGGCGAGAGCGCTGGCGGTGACCTACGCGGATACCGGGTCCGCGCTCACCATACTCGGCCACATTCAGGAGTTGCGGCCCGGGCTACCGGTCGTCGTGCGCACGCTGGACGACACCGACATCGACCGGCTCAAGGAGGCGGGGGCCGCCGAAGTGGTCGCCGAGATCATGGAAGGGAGCCTGATGCTGGCCTCAACCGCGTTGATGCTGCTGGGCGTGCCCCTCAACCGGGTGCTCAACCGGATCCGGGAAACCCGCGAGCAGCGCTACAGCCTGTTCCGCGGCTTTTTCCGCGGCATGACCGATGCTGACAGTGACAGAGACGAGGCGGAGCAGCCACGGCTGCATTCGGTGGTCATCACGCCGCGCGCTGCAGCGATCGGCAGGACCATAGGCGAGATGGGCCTCGGGCGCCTGAACGTCCAGGTAACGGCAGTGAGGCGACGCAACATCCGGGGTGTCGCGCCTGAGCCCGCCACGCGCATCGAGGAAGGCGATGTCCTCGTGCTGCTGGGCAGCCAGAAGGATCTCGCGGCGGCGGAGATCGCCCTGATACAAGGCTAGGTAAAGCAAGCATCAAATCCCAAATACCAAGCACCAAACTTCACTACACCAGCCACCAAAACAAAAAGCCTGCACCGAAGTGCAGGCCTTTGTGATTTGGTGCTTGGAGCTTGGTGCTTGCTTTACAACAGGCTCGCCCCGCCGCAGTTGGTGACCACGGTTGCTGCGGACCAGAGCACGCCCGTGTAACACTGGCCGGCTGCGCCGCCGGTGGGCGCCGTGCCCCCGGTGCCGCCGCCATCATAGGTCGAGAACTGGAAGTTGCCGCCCACCGGGTTGCCGTCGTCGATCTTGCGGTCGATCTCGGCCATGATGTCCGACGGGATCTGGTTGCCGGTCTTGATGTTGTGGCGGATCGAGCCGGTGCCGAGGCCGTAGGCGGTATCGTAGATCACCCGGATGTAGCGCACGTAGGGATTGGTCGCGGCCGAGGTCGCCGTCTCCGGTGCCGCGGCATACGTGAAGCTGCCGTTGATGAATCCGGACTTCGACAGGTGGTCCCAGGCGGCGATGTGCTCGTCTATGGCATCGCCCGCGGCGATCGTGCGGATCTGGCCGTTGCCATTGCCGTTGGCGCCTGCAGCCACGTTGGCAATATTGGTCGAAGCCTGGCTGTAGTCGCCCGGCAAGGCGCGGAAGCGGTCGAGGAAGCCGAAGTAGGCGGCCTTGATGCCGTCCTGCTGGGAAATGATGTTGCGCACGCGCGCGCTGGTGATCAGCTCCTGGCCCTTGAGCACGCCGCCCAGCAGGAGCCCGATGATCACGAGCACGATCGCGATTTCGATCAGGGTGAAGCCGGTTTGTCTGCGCATCTTGTATTACCTCCAGTTTTCTGGCGCCGTGAAATTCCGCAAGTTCTGTACCAATACCCCCGGTTCTGCGGGCCTTGCCAGCGTCATACCGACGCCCTTCTGTGAAATATATCACAATGGGCCAAATTTGGCTCCCAACCCCATGTTATAAAGAGATTTTTTTGAATTACCCGGTTGCGGGACAGCAACAGGGCCCCTTGTACTTAGTGCTTGAAAACCAAAGGGATAGTGTGAGAGCTCACGGCGCCGGTCGTCGGGTTCCCGACGGGGGTGACGACTTTCCGGCGCGCCTCAACTGCTCCAGCCGTTCCGTCAGGAAATGGATTTCCTTCGGATCCATCACTTCGCCGCCCGCCAGCAGTCCGCCCAGCAGGACAGTGGCCGATTCCAGTTCGCCGAGATCCTCCAGGATGAAAATGCGCATCTGGCGCGCCCAGTTCGACGCGCCGCGCGCGCGGCTCGTGATGGCTTCGGCGTAGGCGAGCGCAAGACGGCTGTCGCGCAGCCGGTGCTTGGCCATGATGGCGCAGTGCGCAAGCCAGCGCCAGCGCCGCTCCGGATCGAGCTCGAATTCCCGGCGCACGAACTCGCACATCGCGCGCTGCTTGGGGGGATCCGGCACCTGGCCGTAGAGCTGCGACGCCATCAGCAGCGGATACTGCCCGAGCGGGTCGAGGGCGAGAATCGTGCCCAGCCACGCGGTGACGCGCGCGTAGTCGAGATCGCGGAACGGGATGCTGATGCCCGGCTGGTTGTCGAAGGCCTGCAGATAGAGCGTCAGGAGCTGGGCGAGGGCGATCGGCTCTCCGAGCGCGGCCGCGCGCAGCACCGCGGGCGCGGGCGGCGTGCCCAGCGCCTCGGCGTGCGCAACCGGCCTCGGTTGCAGCGCTTGCCACGTCACCTGGAGCAGCAATGTCGTGGCGAGCAATACCAGCGCCCACCGCGGCACCACGGCGACGGGGCGTTCCACGCTGTTTTTCATCGGGGGGAGCTTTGACTGTCCAAGGGTCACCGGTTCTAGAAGTTTTTCCGGTAGAGATCGAACATTGTTGCCGCGGCCAGCAACGCCACGTATAGCGCGCTCAGGCCCGCGAGCAGGAGCACGGCTGACCACGCGGCGGGCGCATCGACGAGCCAGGCAGTCTGCGTCCAGCCATCGAGCGCCGGCATGACCAGGGCCAGCGTTTCCACCACGACCTGGATGATCTGGTGCGAGAGCGTGTCGGCCCCGGCCAGGGGGCTCGCGCCCATGAGGCGTATCGCGGTAAGCGACCGGGCGAGCAGGTAGAAGGCCAGCACGAAACTCGCCGCGGGAGTCAACTGGTTGAAGGTAATGACGCAGAACAGGGCGAGCGCGGCCACGATCGCAAGCTCGACGGCGAGCGAAAGCGCCCATTGCAGCGCCGCCTGCGGAGCGGCTGACCACGCCAGCGGCACGGCTGCCGCGAGCGCGATAAGGGCCGCGATTCCGAGAAAGCCCGCGAGCTTGCCCAGTACATAGTGCGAGCGCGGCAAGTCGAGCGCGAGCAGCACGTCGAGCCCCTTGTCGTTGAATTCGCGCGTGACGCTGACCAGGACCACCATGGCCGTGACGAACACGGCCGCCAGCCGCATGCTCGCGGCATAGAACCCGGTCTGCAAGCGGGTGCCCTCGGTGACCGCGATGGACTCGACGAAGAAGCTCGCCGCGAGCAACACGAGCAGCGTCGCGAGCACGAGCACGGGAAGCCGCGTGCGCAGCGCCTCGAGCAGCGTATAGCGTGCGATGGTCGCGATCCGGGAATCCATGCCAGAATGCTACGCAGTTCACAGTTGGGAGTCGACCGTGCATAGCGGAACCCGCCCGACGGCCGCCGCCGGGACCTTCGCATGAGCGCGACGGCGGGAGCGCAAGCCCGCATCATCTCCGCGCACCCGCAGTGGTGGCTGGGCGCAATGCTCCTGGCGCTGCACGCAGCCATGGCGTGGGGCATCGCCGACTGGTGGTCGCGCGCGTTCCTGCTGGCCCATTTCGGGCTGTTCCTGCTGTGGCAGCCGGTGTGGCGTGGCGAGGGCAATATCGAGTCGCGCTACGCCTTTCTCGTCGTCATCGTCGGATTCCTGCTGGCGGCGTGGAACAACTGGTGGCTGATGGCGGTGTGGCTGGCGGTACTGTTCGGGCTCATCGGCGGCTCCGTTCCCGGCACCGCCCAGCGGCGGCAACGGCTGGTGTCGATGCTGGCGGCGCTCTACCTG
>DATFVY010000166.1:0-4175 GCA_035259925.1 Burkholderiales bacterium | reverse complement strand
GTCCTGGTGCTGGCCGGCGTCGTGGTGGGCTCGCTGCTCGGCGCCTGTGTGGCGCTGATGAAATACCTCGCCGATCCCTACAACCAGCTGCCGGCGATCACCTTCTGGCTGCTGGGCAGCCTCGCGTCGGCGACGCCGGCCGACGTATGGTCGACGCTGCCGCTCATGCTGCTGGGCCTCGCCCCGATGTGGCTGTTGCGCTGGCGCATCAACCTGCTCTCGCTCGATGACGAGGAAGCGCGGGCGCTCGGCGTGGAAACCGGGCGCATACGCCTGATCGTAATCGCGGCGGCGACGCTCATGACGTCCGCGGCGGTGGCGATTTCTGGCGTGATCGGCTGGATAGGCCTCGTCATTCCCCACTTCGCGCGGATGCTGGTGGGGCCGGATTTCAGCCGGCTGCTGCCGACTTCCATCCTGCTCGGCGCGGGATTCCTGCTCGGGGTGGATACGCTGGCTCGCACCGTTGCCCGCATCGAGATCCCGCTCGGCGTGCTGACCGCATTCGTCGGCACACCGCTGTTCCTCTGGCAGCTTGCCACCGCGCGGCGCGGCTGGCAGTAAGGAACGAACAATTGAACCGCCATGACGCCAAGCCCGCCAAGAAAAGTATTTCGGTTGTTGTCTTTTGTTCCTGGCGTCCTGGCGCCTTGGCGGTTCGAAGGGTCTTAGCTTGAAACTGGAAGCGCGCAATCTCGGGTTCGGCTATCGCGGCCGACGCGTCGGCAGCGAAGTCTCGCTGGCGCTGGAAGCGGGAGAGGTTCTGTGTCTCCTCGGCCCCAACGGCAGCGGCAAGACGACGCTGTTCAAGACCCTGCTGGGCCTGCTGCCGGTCCAGCAAGGGCGCGTCCTCGTGGATGGCGTGGACTTGCGGACTAAAAGGCGCGGCGAGGTCGCGCGGTCGGTGAGCTATGTGCCGCAGGCGCACGCCGCGTTCTTCCCGTTCACGGTGGAGGAGGTCGTGCTGATGGGGCGCACGGCGCATCTGGGCGTGTTCTCCTCGCCCTCGCGCGGCGACCGGGAAGTCGCGAAAGCGGCGATCGAACGCATGCGTCTCGCGCGCCTGGCCGATGCCGTTTATACGCGCATTTCGGGCGGCGAGCGCCAGCTGACCCTGATCGCCCGTGCGCTGGCGCAGGACGCCCGAGTGATCGTCATGGACGAGCCGACGGCCAACCTGGATTTTGGCAACCAGGTGCGCGTTCTCGAGCACATCCAGTCGCTCGCCCGGTCGGGCATCGGCGTGCTGCTCTCCACGCATGATCCGGACCAGGCATTTCTTTGCGCGGACCGGGTCGCCCTACTGCACGAGGGCCGCCTGGCGCGCCTCGGCACACCCGCGGAGACGATCACTTCGGAAAGCCTCAAGGCGATCTATGGCGTGGAGGTAGTCGTAACCCGGGTCAGGGTGGACGGGAACGCGGAGAGATCGGTGTGCATCCCGGCGGGGATGTTTTCCCGATGACGATAGCGAGAATCGGCCTCTGGGTATTGGTTGTCGCAGTCCTTGCGGCGGGGTCCACGGCCTGGGCGCAGTCCCGCGCTGACGTCACGATCTACGCGCCGGGCAGGCTGAAGGAGCCGCTGGAGGAGCTGGCCCGGGAATTCGAGCGGCAGGGCAGGGCAAAAGCGACCCTCGTCTATGACCCGGGCCCCGAGTTGGCGCGCCGGATCGAGCAGGGCGCCGCCGCCGATCTGCTCATCTCCGACGATCCCGCATCGCTCGACATGCTGGCGAAGCAGGGGCTGATCCGCATCGAGACCCGGGTGAGTCTGGTCAAGGGGGCAGAGCGCTCCTATCGCGCTGCAGTCGTGGCGAGCACGCGGTCCAAGACCACCTACGACTACCTGCGCTACCTGCGTTCCCAGGCCGCGCAGGCGGTCTGGGAGCGCCACGGGTTTTCCGCATCGGACTGAAACAGCACCGCCCCTTTGCGGTGGACTTTGCCGGACTATCGCTATATTCTATAGAACATATCGATGTCCATCCGGACAAGGGCGAGGTCCTGCATGAACCCCTGCGAGTCCCCAAGCGAGATCGAGGTCATGGCGCTGACAACCTACGAGGTCGCGCCTGACGGGTCGGGCGTGCGCATGAACGTGATCGACGCCGTGGGCAACCCCGCCAGCGTCATCGTCCCCACGGATTGCCTGCGCGCGCTGGCGCTGACCATGCCGAAAATGGTCTCCGACGTGGTGAGTGGCGGCCGCGGGGATCCTTCCATCCGCATCGCGCATTGCGTAGACACGTGGTTCCTCGAGCGGGGGCAGGACGGAAACACGACGCTCCTCACCTTCGAAACAGGGGATCTCCGGATCTCATTCGCGCTGCCGGAGGCCGCCCTGGTGTCGCTGGCGGACGCGCTGTCGGAACACGAGGTGGAGGCGTTCTCCCCCGAACTGCGCGGGCACTGATCTGGCTGGCGCGGCGCCGCCTCCCTGCGCGGGTTCCGGCGCGACCCAGCGAGGGCTAGAATGCCGGGCATGGGCCGCTACCCCGGACTCACGCTGCGCGTCCTGGCGGACGACTTCCCGGCCATGGGCCCGGGCAAGGCGAGGCTCATCGCCCTGATCGACTCCATGGGTTCCATCTCGGCAGCGGCGCGCGAAATGGGGATGTCCTATAGGCGCGCCTGGCAGCTCGTCGAGGCGATCAACGCCAGTTTCAACCGGCCCGTCGTCATTACTGCCGTGGGCGGCAAGCGCGGGGGTGGGGCGGCCGTGACCGCGTTTGGTCGCGAGATCGTGAGCCTCTACGAGGGCATGGAAGAGAAGGCGTCGGCGGCCATCGCGGCCGATCTCAAGCAGTTCACCCGGCGCGTGCGCAAGCCCGTCTCCGTCCGGTAGCACCCGATTTTCCGTCGCCCCGGAGCGCGCTTGCCTAGCCGGCGCCACCCCATTATATTCCTATGAATATAACGCTACCCTTCGGAGGAAGCATGCTCGCCACACGCAGTTCGACCGGCAGCCGTGTTGCCGCCGCAGTATTGGTCGCAGCGCTGGGCGTCGCCGGGCTGACGGCTGCGCAGGCACAGAACCTCACCATCTTCGCGGCCGCGAGCCTGAAGAATGCGTTAGACGAGATCGATGCCCGGTACCAGAAGCGCTCCGGGGAAAAGACGGCCATCTCCTACGCGGCCAGCTCGGCGCTGGCCAGGCAGGCGGAAAGCGGCGCGCCGGCCGATATCTTCATTTCGGCCGATCTCGACTGGATGGACTATCTCGAGAAACGGCAGCTGGTGAGGCCCGGAACGCGCTCGAACCTCCTGCGCAACGAAATCGTCCTGGTCGCGCCGGCGGACAGCAAGGCAGCGCTGGTGATAGGGCCCGGATTTCCCCTGGCCGCGGCGCTGGGCAATCAGCGTCTGGCGATGGCCGATCCCGACAGCGTCCCGGCGGGCAAGTACGGGAAAGCGGCGCTCGAGCACCTGGGCGTGTGGCCGTCGGTCTCGGACAAGGTGGCCCGGGCCGAGAACGTGCGGGCAGCCCTTAACTTCGTGTCGCGGGGTGAGGCACCTTTCGGCGTCGTCTATCGCACGGATGCCGCGGCCGACAAGAAGGTGCGCATCATTGGAGCATTCCCCGCCAACAGCCATCCGGAGATCATCTATCCTGTTGCGCAGCTGACTGGCGGCAAGAGCCCGTCCGCCGAAAGGTATCTCGCGTTCCTGAAGTCTCCGGAGTCCTCCGACATCTTCAGGAAGCACGGCTTCGTGCCATACTGACGTCCCATGGCGGGACTGACGGCCGAGGAATGGGAGGTTCTTCGGCTCAGCATCAAGGTTGCATTGTGGAGCGTTGCCGGCAGCCTGCCGTTCGCGCTGGCGGCGGCCTACGTCCTCGCCCGGGCCAGCTTCCCTGGCAAGAGCCTGTTCGACGCGGCAGTGCATCTGCCGCTGGTTCTCCCACCTGTCGTCATCGGCTATTTCCTGTTGTTGCTCCTCGGGCGGCGCGGCCCGGTCGGATCGCTGCTCGACGAGTATCTCGGCGTCACTTTCGCGTTCCGGTGGACCGGGGCGGCGGTCGCCTGCGCCGTCATGGGATTTCCCCTGATGGTGCGGGCCATACGGCTCTCGCTGGAAGCCGTTGACGAGAAGCTGGAAGCCGCCGCCCGCACCCTGGGCGCGGGACGCTGGCGCGTGCTCGCGACCGTGACCTTGCCGCTGACGCTTCCG
>DATFVY010000165.1:0-4054 GCA_035259925.1 Burkholderiales bacterium | reverse complement strand
TGCGGCTGGCAGACGCAGCCGCAGGGCTGCGCGGTGCAGGACGCGCTCGAGCGCGCGCTGGTCCAGGTCGCGGGCGAGCCGGTCGCGACGATCTGCGCCGGTCGCACCGATGCGGGCGTGCACGCGCTCGCCCAGGTCGTGCATTTCGACACCGCCGCGGAACGTCCCGAATCGGCGTGGGTGCGGGGCGTGAACGCGCTGCTGCCGCCCGCCTGCGCCGTGCACTGGTCGCGCCCGGTGGGAGCGGAATTTCATGCGCGCTACTCGGCGGTCTCGCGCTGCTACCGCTACGTGCTGCTCAATCACCCGGTACGGCCCGCGATGGACGAAACGCGGGTGGGCTGGTTCCACCTGCCGCTCGACCTCGACGGCATGCGAAGCGCCGCGCGCATGCTGGTGGGCGAGCACGATTTCAGCGCGTTCCGCAGCGCGGAGTGCCAGGCGCGCACGCCGGTGCGCATTATCACGCGCCTCGACATAGCGCGCCGCGACGCCTACGTGATCTTCGACATTTGCGCGAACGCCTTCCTGCATCACATGGTGCGCAACATCGTCGGCAGCCTGGTGTACGTCGGGAAAGGCAAGTACCCGCCGGAATGGGTGGGCGAAGTGCTGAACAGCCGCGACCGGGCGCGCGCCGCGCCGACCTTCGACGCGGCCGGGCTCTACCTGTCGCGCGTCACCTACGAGTCGCGCTGGGGCCTGCCGGAGGAGCCGCGGCGCACGTTGATGAGCATCGGGAACGGGCACCAGGCGAAAGCATGACGACGGCAGTCAAGATTTGCGGCATCACGCGCGTGGAAGACGCGCTCGCGGCGACGCGAGCGGGCGCCCACGCGCTCGGTCTCGTGCTCTACAAGCCGAGCCCACGCTACGTAACTCCGGAGAAGGCGGCGGAGATAATCCGCGCCTTCCCGCCGTTCGTCACCGCAGTCGGGCTTTTCGTGGATCCGGGCGCGGACGAAGTGCGCGCGGTGCTGGCGAAGGCGGCGCTGCAGCTGCTGCAGTTTCACGGTTCCGAGACCCCCGAATTCTGCCGCCAGTTCGGACGGCCGTACATGAAGACCGTGCGCATGAAGGAGGGGGTGGATTTGTTACAATACGCGCGGAACTATCATGACGCGCGGGCGTTGCTGCTCGACAGCTATGTCGAAGGTCTGCACGGCGGCAGCGGCGCCGTTTTCGACTGGAACCTGGTGCCGCGCGATTTACCGCTGCCGGTCGTCCTGTCGGGCGGCCTGACCGTCCAGAACGTGGTGGAAGCGGTGCGCAAGGTGCGACCCGCGGCGGTGGATGTCTCCAGCGGCGTGGAGTCCGCCAAGGGCATCAAGGACGCGAGGAAGATCGCGGCATTCATCAAGGAGGTGCGCAGTGCGGGTGTATGACCTCCCCGATGCAGCCGGCCACTTTGGCCCCTACGGCGGCGTGTTCGTCGCCGAGACCCTGGTCCATGCGCTGGACGAGCTGAAGCGTGCCTACGAGCGCTCCAGGGGCGACTCCGCGTTCCGCTCCGAGTTCGCCCACGAGCTCAAGCACTACGTCGGTCGTCCGAGCCCCGTCTACCATGCCCGCCGCTGGTCGGAGCGCTTCGGCGGCGCGCAGCTCTACCTCAAGCGCGAAGACCTCAATCACACCGGGGCGCACAAGATCAACAACGTGATCGGGCAGGCGCTGCTGGCGCGCCACATGGGCAAGCGGCGCGTCATCGCCGAGACCGGCGCCGGCATGCACGGCGTCGCGGCCGCCACCATCGCGGCGCGCTACGGCATGGAGTGCGTGGTCTACATGGGCTCCGAGGACATCAAGCGCCAGGTGCAAAACGTCTACCGGATGAAGCTGCTCGGCGCCGCGGTGGTGCCGGTGGAGAGCGGCTCCAGGACGCTCAAGGACGCCTTGAACGAAGCGATGCGCGACTGGGTGACGAACGTCGAGAGCACCTTCTACATCATCGGCACCGTCGCCGGTCCGCATCCCTACCCGATGATGGTGCGCGACTTCCAGTCGGTGATCGGGCGCGAGGCGCGCGAGCAGATGCAGGAGCTGGCTGGCCGGCAGCCGGACGCGGTCCTGGCATGCGTCGGCGGCGGGTCCAACGCGATGGGGATCTTCCACGAGTACATCGGCGACGCGAAAGTGCGCCTGATCGGCGTGGAAGCGGCGGGGCACGGTCTCGAGAGCGGCAAGCACGCGGCGACGCTGTGCGCCGGCAAGCCCGGCGTCCTGCACGGCAACCGCACCTACCTGCTGCAGGACGACAACGGGCAGATCCTGGATACTCATTCCATCTCGGCGGGCCTCGACTATCCCGGCGTGGGCCCCGAGCACGCGTGGCTCAAGGAAAGCGGTCGCGCCGAGTATGTGGCGATCACCGACGACGAGGCGCTGCAGGCTTTCCACGACTTGTGCCGCCTGGAGGGCATCATTCCCGCGCTCGAGTCGGCGCACGCGCTGGCGTACGCGGCGAAGATCGCGCCGCGCATGCGCCAGGACCAGATGCTGCTCGTCAATCTCTCCGGGCGCGGCGACAAGGACATGCATACCGTCGCGGAAAAATCGGGCATCAAGATCTAGCGATGCGCGTTAGTCACTCGTCACTCGTCACCTGTCACCGCTCTTGATATGTCGCGCATCGCCGGCACATTCGAAACGCTGAAAAAGCAGGGCAGGAAGGCTCTGATCCCCTTCATTACTGCCGGCGACCCGGACCCCAAGCTCACCGTGCCCCTGATGCACGCGCTCGCCAAGGCGGGCGCCGACGTGATCGAGCTGGGCGTGCCGTTCTCGGACCCGATGGCCGACGGCCCGGTAATCCAGCGCTCCAGCGAACGCGCGTTGAAGCAGGGCGTTTCACTGCGCAGCGTGCTGGCTTCCCTTACCGAGTTCCGCCAGAGCGACCGGAAGACGGCGGTCGTCCTGTTCGGCTATGCCAATCCGGTCGAGGCGCTGGGCGTGGAACGCTTCGCCGACGCCGCCAAGGCCGCGGACGCCGATGCGGCTCTCGTGGTCGATTACCCCCCCGAGGAAGCGGAACCGCTGGTGCGGGTGCTGGACGCGCGCGGGCTGGACACGATATTCCTGCTGGCGCCGACGACGACCGATGGGCGACTGAAGCAGGTCGCGAAGCTCGGCCGCGGCTACCTCTACTACGTTTCGCTGCGCGGCGTCACCGGGGCTGCTCACCTGGACGTGCGTGATGTCGAAGCCCGCGTCCGCCGCGTGCGCGAGTTTACGCGGCTGCCAGTGGGCGTGGGCTTCGGTATCCGCGACGCGCAGAGCGCGCGCGCGATAGGGGCGGTGGCCGACGCGGTCGTGATCGGCAGCGCGCTGATACAGGAGCTGGAGCAAGGCCCCCGCGACCGGGCCCCCGAACGGGCCGCCCGCTTTCTCACCCCGATCCGCGAGGCGCTCGACAGCCTCGCCGCCGCCAAGGTATGAGCTGGCTCCAGAAACTGCTGCCGCCCAAGATCAAGCGCGACGCGGGCAGCCCCAAGAAGGTCGTCCCGGAAGGCCTGTGGAGCAAGTGCGAATCGTGCGAGGCGGTGCTCTACCGCGCCGATCTCGAGAAGAACCTCCACGTCTGCCCCAAGTGCTCCCACCACAACCGCATCTCGGCGCGCGAGCGGCTCGACTACCTGCTCGACCGCGAGGGCCGCTACGAGATCGGCGCGGAGGTGGCGCCGGTCGACAGCCTCAAGTTCAAGGATAGCCGGCGCTACACGGAGCGGCTCGAGGAGGCGCGCAGCGAAACGTCCGAAGAGGATGCGCTGGTCGTGATGCAGGGCTCGATCAAGACGATCCCCCTGGTCGCGGCCGCCTTCGAGTTCGCCTTCCTCGGCGGCTCGATGGGCTCGGTGGTGGGCGAGCGCTTCGTGCGCGGCGTGCAGGCCTGCCTCGAGCAGCGCCTGCCCTACGTCTGCATCACGGCGACCGGGGGCGCGCGCATGCAGGAGGGATTGCTGTCCCTCATGCAGATGGCGAAGACCTGCGCGGCCCTGACCCACCTCGCGCGCGAGCGGCTGCCCTTCATCCCGGTCCTCACCGATCCCACGATGGG
>DATFVY010000164.1:0-5876 GCA_035259925.1 Burkholderiales bacterium | reverse complement strand
TGCACCAGCAGGGTCAACACCTGCGATTGGCGCTCGGTGAGCCCGATCTCGCGCGGGTCGCGCAGCTGCGCCGGGCTCGTGGCGAGCTGCGGCGCCGCGGGGGGGATCGAATCGTGCTTGCGCAGCAACTCCGGTGGCAGGTAGACGCCCCCGGAAAGCACCAGCTTGAGCGCGTTCAGCAGTATTTGCGTAGACGAGGTCTTGGGGATGAACCCCATGGCGCCGGTATCGATTGCCCGGGTCACGACCTCCGCTTGGTCGTACGCGGACACAACTACCACCGGTATGCCGGGGAACTCCTCGCGGAACTGGCGCAGCGCCGCGAACCCGTCCGTACCTGGGAGCGCGAGGTCGAGGAGGATGAGGGCCGTATCCTGATGGCGGCGCGTCAGCTCGAGCGCTTCATCGCACGCCTGGGCCTCCAGCAGCTCGATCTGCCTGTCCAGCGCCTGGAGCACCTGCCGCAGCGCTTCACGGATCAGCGGGTGATCGTCGACAACCAGGATCTTCAGAGGTCCTCCCTCTCAACAAGAAACCCCCCCTTACGAGCTTCCAGGACTTGGTCTAATACTTTCGTCATAGTCTAGCGTATTGCCGATCTGCGCGCGCCGCGCTTTTCTCCCCTCGTTGGGCGCGCGCTACGACTCCCGTCCTAGCGCGTGCGCCCGATACAGGATTTTCGCGTCTCTCTTCAGAATTCTTCCCCAAGGAGTTCGAGTGGGGCTCCCTCCGCACGGCCGGAGCGGTTTATCCGGCACAGCTTAAAGGAACTATCGTGGACCTCAGAAAATATGTCAGGCCCCTCCCGTCCTCGCGTCGGGGGCGTGTTTTGACCATGACGGCAGCCATCGTGGCAGCGGCGCTGGTGGGCGCAGCGATGGGCAGGGCGCTGCCGACGAAACCCGAGGCCAGCGCGATTGCGCAAAGCATGGTGCCCGCCCAGGCGTCGACCGGAGCATACGTGTATCCCTGGTCCCCGTCCGTCGACCAGCCGATCGACAAGAGCTGGGAGTACATCCCGACATTCTGAGCAGCCGGGGGCAAACAGGGGCATTGATGCATTCCTGGCGGCATGTAGAACGCGGGCCGCCCCGGAAGGACCTTTCCGCTCGATGGAGGATTTCGAGATGCCGATCGTTGCAATGACGTACGAGGCCGGTGCGCAGGGCAAGGAAGTTGCCTCGCACGTGGCCGAAAAGTCCGGCCTGGACCTGGCATGCCATCGGATGTTCGAGCAGCAGGTCGCGGAAAGGCTGCACGCAAACCGCAAGCGGGTCCATCGTTTCTTGCAGGGTAAGCCCGGGTTGCTCGATCGCCTGATAACCGACCAGGGCGCGGTCGCCGTGTATACCGCCGAGCAGGTCTACGAGCTCGCCAGCCGCGGTGACGTGCTGATATGCGGATGGGGCGCAACGCATCTGCTTCGGCCGGTGGCGCACGTGCTGTGTGTGCGGATATGCGCTCCGATCGACCACCGCGTGGCTGTGCTGATGGAATGGCTCGGGATCGGCGAAGAGGAAGCGTACGCGACGATTGCGGAGAGCGACGCCGCGCGCGCGGCCACGATGCGCGATCTCGCTCCGGATGATGGCACCGCGTATGACCTGGTGCTCGACACCGCGCGCGTGCCTGTCGCGGAATGCGTGACCGAGATCACCCGCTTGTTAGGCGAACCCGTGTTGCAGGAAACCGCGGAATCGCGCGGCAAGCTCAATGCCCTGCGCCGCGAAGCGCAAGTGCGCGCAGCCCTGCGGGCCGATGCCGCGACCGCCGGCGTGGGCTCTTTTGTCAAGGTGATCACCGATCCGTACAACGGCCGCATCGCGCTGGAGGGGGCGGTCCAGACGTACGAACTGAAGGGAAACGCGGAACGCGTCGTAGCCGCGCTGCCGTGGGTGTCGAAGGTGGAGAACCATTTGCATGTCGTGGGACCTTGCAGGCTGGAATAGCCGGTTCGGTGCCGGCGAGCCGGAGGGCAGGGAGGAACACATCGAGGCATTCCAGGGGTTCCAGGCATGACGCCGCAAACCCCTAACATCTTAAGGAGGCTGACATGATCGGTGCGGAGGAAAAACGCAAGTTGATGAAACAGTTCGAAACCGAGCCGTTGTACTGGCTGGGAGCAGGCCTGAAGCTCACTGCAGGTCTCCTTGTGCTCCTCGTGATCGCGGCCGGCCCATGGCTGGCGCTGCACGAGACCGGCAGGACAATCGCGATCGCGGGAGACGTGCCGCAGGCGGAGACGATGTCGGCGGACAACCGGGTGGTTTTCGACGGCAGGAGCCGGTGAGAACGGAAGGACGTCGGGCAGCCTAGAGGCGATCCTTCGCGACCGGTCGCGAAGGATCGCTGCACCACTCGCTCCACGAGCCGGGATAGAGGCAGGACCCGGCGAGGCCCGCGATTTCCATGGCGAGAAGATTGTGGCAGGCGGTCACGCCCGATCCGCAGTAATGCGTTACCTGCCCGGGCGCATGACCTGTCAGCATCTCGCCCAATTCCTTCTTCAGGTCGGCAGCGGTCTTGAAACGACCCTCGGCGTCGAGGTTGAGCTGCCACGGCCGGTTCGCGGCGCCGGGAATACGGCCAGCCACCGGGTCGAGCGTCTCGTTCTCGCCGCGGTAGCGCGCGGGTATGCGGGCGTCCAGAAGCAGCGGCCCGGCCCTGCTCAGCCGCGCCGAGATCGTCTTCGCATCCAGTGCCGCATCGGGCCGGATGCGCGGCGTGAACCGGGTCGCTGCCATCGCGGGAATCTGATCGGTTACGGGACGCGCGGCCTTTACCCACGCATTCCAGCCGCCATCGAGCACGGCGACGGCGTCGTGTCCCAGCCAGCGCAGCATCCACCACAGGCGCGCGGCGTACGGCCCGCCGCTCGCGTCGTAGGCAACGACCTGCTTTGCGTTGCCGATTCCCAGCTTGCCGAGGCGGCGCGCGAACGTGTCCGGGTCCGGCAAGGGGTGGCGGCCGTTTCTGCCGGTCTTGGCTGCCGACAGGTCTTCGTCGAGATGAACGAAACGCGCCCCGGGGATGTGCGATTGCGCGTAGGCGCGGCGCCCCGCCTGGACGTCGGCGAGATCGTGGCGGCAGTCGCAGACGACCCAGCCGGCGTGATCCAGATGGGCCGCCAGGTCGCTGGCAGAGACGAGGGTGGTAAACATCAGGATTGGGGACTGAGGATTCAGAGAGAACCTGAAGCTGGCTAACTGTGCCGATTCTATCAATCCTCCGCCGTGAAAGTGGCTCGGCGCCTGAATTTGAGCCACCGCTTGAGGCAGCCAGGGAGCGGGAAAGCGCTTGCCGTGCTTGACCAATTCCGGGCCGGGACTGCTGGCGGTCAGATTGCGCGGGCAACTACGGCGCAACTTGCTCCAACGACGCACCGTCTCGCAGATGCGATCCAGCTGACTTCCAGATCGAGCGCTCCCTGTATGATCCGCGAGGCGAGACCCGGACGGAGCGTATGCTTGCGCCCCCTGGGTCGACTGAAACAGCTCATCAAGGGCCGTTGAGCGATTTAGCCGCGCGAAAACATCACTCCTTCCGGACGGGCTGACGGAGCTTCGCTACAATCTGAGGCTGGCGCTTCCAGCCCGCCCGCGGCGTCAGAGCAACGCGTAATGGCACGCTTATTCAGCATCGTCGTTCCCGTTCGTCAGAACGAGGCGAACCTGCACAACACGGTGCCCAGGCTCCTCGACCTGCGCGGCCGTATCGGCGATTTCGGGTCGGAACTCGTATTCGTGGACGACGGCTCGACCGACCGCTCCTTCGCCATACTGAGCGACTACGCGCAGCAGCATCCCGGGGTGATACGGGTGGTGAAACTCACGCGCAATTTCGGCCAGACCCCCGCGGTGCAGGCCGGGCTGCGCTTCGCCCGCGGAGACTGCGTCGGCATTATCTCGGCGGACCTCCAGGAACCGCACGAGGCGTTCGTGGACATGCTGCGCGAGTGGGAGAAAGGCGCGAAGTTCGTGATCGGGGAGCGCCAGGAGCGCGAGGAGAGCCGCGCGCACCAGGGCGTTTCCGGCATCTACTGGACGCTCATCCGCAGGCTGGCATTTCCCGATTTTCCCCCGCTGGGCTACGACTTCTGCCTGCTCGACCGCCAGCTGGTGGACAGCATCAACCACATAAACGAAAAAAACTCCTCCATCTTCGTGCTGGTCTACTGGCTCGGCTACTCGCCGGTGCGCATTCCGATCACGCGGAAGGCCAGGTCGCAGGGGAAGTCGCAGTGGGGCCTGCGGTCGAAGGTCGGCTTCACCGTCGACACGCTGATAGGGTTCACCTACCTTCCCGCCCGGGTCATCACGTTCCTGGGATTCGTGACGGGCATGCTTTGCCTCGTCTACCTCGCGGTGCTCCTCGCCGTCTGGCTCCTGTATCAGTCGGCGCCGCCGGGCTGGATGACCGTTGCCGGCCTGCTGACCCTGGTGGGGGCGATGCTGCTGTTCTCGCTGGGTATCGTCAGCGAGTACCTCGTGCGCATCCTCGATGAAACCCGGAAGCGGCCGCTGTACGTGGTGGACACCGTGCTCGACGGCTTGAGGAACCCGCCTTCCGCGCCATGACACCGGAAACGTACGCGCTCGCCGCGCAGGCCGAGGAGGAACATTGGTGGTTCTCGGCGAGGCGAAGCATACTGCGCGCGGTGCTGGATCGATATTTGGCTCCAGCCAGCGACCGGGCGCTGCTCGAGTTGGGCTGCGGCAACGGCGGGAACCTCGCTCTCCTTGCCCGCTATGGGAAGCTGTGCGCAGTGGAAATGGACGACGGCGCACGCCGGCGCGCCGCGGCTCGCGGAATAGCCGCGGTGGAGCCCGGCGCGCTGCCCGACGCCATACCCTTTGCCGGACAGCAATTCGACGTGGTCGCGGCCCTCGACGTGCTCGAGCATGTCGCCGACGATCGCGCCGCGCTGGCCGCGATGCGCGCAAAGCTGAAGCGCGGCGGATATCTCCTGCTAACCGTTCCCGCGTTCAGGTGGCTCTGGAGCAGGCACGATGAGGCGAGCCGCCACCAGCGCCGCTACTCGAAGGGCGAGCTGGTCAGGCTCGTCGAGAGCGCAGGATTCGAGGTTACGCACTCGACCTACTTCAACACCCTGCTCTTCCCGCTCGCTGTGGCATACATCAAGCTGTCCGGGCGCGTCACCGCCGACGCCGATCACGGGCTGCGCATCCCGCCGCGGCCCCTCAACGCGCTCCTGCGCGGGATTTTCTCGGCGGAGCGCCATCTCGTTCCCAAGCTCGCGCTGCCGTTCGGTGTATCCATACTGCTATGCGGGATTGCCAAATGAGAAATATCGTTTGGCACATTGCTCTGGCGGTGGCTGATCAGAGTCGATTATGCCGTGCGCATGGCCGTCAAAGCAGGCTGAGCGCCTCGCTCCTCTGGCTCACGATCGGGTCGCTCGGTCTTGCGCGGCCCACACCTCAAGCGGTCCGCGGTAACTGCCACATCGACTGCAGCAGGATGCGCTCAAAGGGCTTCGTTGCGGCAAATGCCGTGCGTCCATGCAGCATCTTCAGATCGTTGAAGCAGAAGCAATCCCCCGTTTCACAGCGCAGGCGCTCGACGCTCGGGGTGGATTCTTTCCCCTCAAGGTAGCGGAAGAAAGCGTCGCACATGGACCTGATTTCGCCCGTCGGCTTCTCGATCCGATAGTAGTTCCAGTAGATCCTCGGGGTGCCATCCGGAACGATGACGGTGGTGCGGTTGAAATACTTGCCGTCGCCTTTCCTGATGGTCACGACCGCGCTGCACAAGTCGCCGAACAGCGCGGGCTGCTCGGCCGAGAGGTCCTCGATCAGGCGCGACAGCCGGTAGATCATCTGCTCTCCACCCGACAACGCCTGCTTCTCCATGAG
>DATFVY010000163.1:0-4508 GCA_035259925.1 Burkholderiales bacterium | reverse complement strand
GGCGCCGCGGCGCCGCGCGCCCGGCCGCAGGACGTGGCGATGCTCCAGTACACCTCCGGCAGCACGGGCAACCCCAAGGGAGTCGTCCTGACGCATGCCAATCTGCTCACCAATATCCGCTGCATGGGCCGCGCGCTGCGGGTGACGCCGGCCGATGTCTTCGTGAGCTGGCTGCCGCTCTACCACGACATGGGGCTGATTGGCGCGTGGATGGGGAGCCTGATCTACGGATTCAAGTACCCGGTGATGTCGCCGCTCACCTTCCTGTCGCGGCCCGAGCGCTGGCTGCGGACCATCCACCGCCACGGCGGCACGCTCTCCGGCGGCCCCAATTTCTGCTACGAGCTGTGCCTGCGCCGGATCCAGGACGCGGACGTGGAGGGACTGGACCTGTCGACCTGGCGCTTCGCCTTCAACGGCGCCGAGCCCGTCTCCCCCGAGACGATGCAGGCCTTCACGCAGCGCTTCGCCCGCTACGGATTCCGGCCCGAGGCGATGGCGCCGGTCTACGGGCTGGCCGAAGCCACCCTGGGCGTCGCGTTCCCCCCGCCGCTGCGCGGGCCCAGGCTCGACCGCGTGGACCGCGAGCGCTTCGCCCGCGGCGGACGCGCGGAGCCGGTGCCACCGGAGCACGAGGATGCGCTCACGTTCGTCGCCTGCGGCTACCCGATCCCGGGCCACCAGCTGCGCGTCGTCGACGGTGCCGACCGCGAGTTGCCCGAGCGCGCGGAAGGCCATATTCAGTTCAGCGGGCCCTCCGTCACGGGCGGCTATCATCGCAACCCGGAGGCGACGCGGGACCTCCTGCGCGGCGAGTGGATGAACACCGGCGACTACGGCTACGTGGCGGAAGGCGACATCCATATCACCGGCCGCATCAAGGACACGATCATCCGCGCCGGCCGCAACATCCATCCCTACGAACTCGAAGAAGCGGTCGGCAATCTCGACGGCATCCGCAAGGGCTGCGTCGCCGTGTTCGGCAGCCGCGACTCGAGGGCCGGCACCGAGAAGATCGTGGTGCTCGCAGAGACGCGCGAAACCGACGCGACACGGCGCGAAGCCCTGCGCAACGGCATCAACGACCTCGCCGTTGCCATCATCGGCGCGGCCCCGGACGAAATCGTGCTCGCCGCACCGGGCACGGTAATGAAGACCTCGAGCGGCAAGATCCGCCGCGCCGCGAGTCGCGAGGTCTACGAGCACGGCGGCGGCGGCACGCGGGCGGTATGGCTGCAGGTCCTGCGCCTGACGTGGTCGGCGCTGCTGCCGCAGGCGCGGCGCAGCCTGCGCGGCGCGGCGAACCTTGTTTACGGCGCTTACGCGCTCCTGCTGCTCGGCGTCATCGGCAGCCTGACCTGGCTCGCGTGCGCGGCGATATCGCGCGGCAAACTGTGCTGGAAGCTGAGCCACCACGCAGGGCGTCTTTTCCTCCGCCTGACGGGCATGCCGTTCAGCGTGCGCGGAATCGAGCACGTGCCGAGGGGGCCCTGCGTGATGGTCGTCAACCACCAGAGCTATCTCGACGGCCCGGTGGTCGCCGCCGCGCTCGCCGAGCCCAGGACCTTTGTCGCCAAGCGGGAACTCCTCGATCACTGGGTCCCGCGCATTTATCTCCGCAGCATCGGCACCACGTTCGTCGACCGGCTGGACGCGCAACGCGGCGTCGAGGACACCGGGCGGTTTACCGAGGCGGCACGCGCCGGCTTCTCGCTCATCGTCTTTCCGGAGGGTACGTTCCGCCGCATGCCGGGGCTGCTGCCGTTCCGCATGGGAGCGTTCGTGGTGGCGGCGCAGGCGGGCGTCCCGGTGGTTCCGGTTACTATCCGCGGCACGCGGTCGGCGCTCCGCTCCGACGTGTGGCTGTTCCGCCACAGCCGCATCAGCGTCATGTTCGCCCCGCCCATCCAGCCGCAGGGCAACGATTGGAACGCGGCGATCCAGTTGCGTGACGCGGCAAGAGCTGAAATCCTCCGCCGCTGCGCGGAACCCGACCTGGGCGAGGAAACCTGGCTGCCGCCCAAGCCGGGCGCTGCGGACCGGCCACAGGAGCAGGATTGACGGCAAGTAGGCGCACTACGACGTCGCCGGGCGGATACAGCGATTTTTTCCCCCGAATCAGGCGGATGTTGACCTCTTGTTGATGCGCGTCGCCGCCTGGCGACGGATTCACCCCCTCAATCACTTCGTTTCGCCGGATTGCACGCCGGTTCCAGCGCCTTTGGTTTTTCCCGGTCGCCGCTTCCCAGTGGCCGGCGCTCCGTTGGCACAGATATCGCTTATGTTACCCAGCGCACATTCGAACTCTCCAGGATTGGAGGAGCTATGCCAGCGAAAGCACGTTCCATTCGCCCCGGGCGTCAAACGGCTACACCGTATCTCGTCGTCAACGACGCGGCGGAAGCCCTCGATTTCTACAAGCGGGCCTTCGGCGCCAAGGAAATCCTGCGCGTCGAGCGCAACGGAAAGGTCGGCCACGCCCAGATCAGGATAGGAAACTCCCGCATCATGGTTTCGGACGAGCATCCGGACACGGGCGTGCGCGCGCCACAGTCCTTCGGCGGCTCGCCGGTGAGGATCTTCCTGTACGTGCCCAATGTGGACAACTTCGTCGGCCGGGCCGTTGCCATCGGCGCGAAGCTGCAGCAGCCGGTGGACGACAAGCTCTACGGCGACCGCTCGGGCAGCCTGGAGGATCCCTTCGGGCATATCTGGCACGTCGCCACCCGCCGCGAGAATTTATCGCCGGACGAGATACAGCAGCGCGCCCAGTCCCTGCTCGGCCACCTGGAGCCGCCGGGCGACGCCGATCGGCCGGCAGTGGAGCCGTAATCATGGACGGGGGCAAGGGACCGCCAAACGGGCACACGCGCCCGCTTCCGGAAATGCCCCGGGAAGAGATCAGCGAGCCCGGTGCCTACGTGGACGTTGCCACCGGCGCGCTCTACCGCGTGCCGGCGCAAGCCCTGGTCGAGGGCGCCCCTTCGGCGCTGTGGGAGGAAATGGGGGCGGGGTCGTTCGTGCAGGTGAGCAGGAACCCCTACATCATCTCCGTCGAGGCACGGATCATCTGCGCCGCGCACGACATCCGGTTCGAGTTCTAGGGGGAATCAGCCCGGCGTCAGGGCGCGCAGCGCCTTCACGCGCTCCGTTCCCGCTGCGATCATCAGGTTCCACTCGCTGGCAGAGGTGATGAAGCGGGCGCCGAGCTTGATAACGTGCGGCAGGCTCCTGACCGCGTCGCCGCCAGTGAGGCCGCCGACGCCGGCCACCTTGCCGTGCTTGCGGCACGCGGCGACGACGCGCTCGATGGCCGCCATGACCTCCGGGTGCGTGAGCTCGCCAGGATGCCCGAGGTCGGTCGAAAGGTCGTTGGTGCCGATGTGCACGACGTCCACGCCCGGCACGGAGGCGATGGACTCGATATTGTCGATCGCGGTCTTGCTCTCCACCATGAGGATCAGCAGCGTCGCGTCGTTGAACGCCTTGCGCATTTCCGCCGCCGGCAGGTTGCGATACCCGAAGTGGGCCCAGCTGCCGAAGGCGCCGCGGTTGCCGATCGGAGGGAACTTGCAGGCCGCGACCGCGTTGCGTGCGTCTTCCACCGTGGTGACTTCCGGCATGACGATACCGAGCGCGCCGTTGTCGAGCATCCTGAGCGCGGCGGCGTAGTCCTTCTCCGGCACGCGCACGATAGGCGTCACGCCCGCGCTCATGGCGGCGACCGCCATCTGCGAGATCTCGTGCTCGGGTATCACCCCATGCTGCAGGTCGAAAAACAGGGCATCGAAGCCGCACGTCTTCGCCGCGAGCGCGATGTCCACGGTGCGCGCGTGCCGGATCATGAGGGTGAGGCCCAGCCCGCCGCTTTTCAGGCGCTCGGCAAGAGGGCTGATCAACAGGCGCTCGTCCGTGCTGGCTCGTGGATTCATCGCTTGCGCTCCCTGGCTGATTGATCAGCGTTGCCTGTTTGCTTCCAGAAACGACAGCACGTCCGCGCCCCAGACAGCGACACCGCGGAAGCAGAAACCCCCGTGCCCATCGGCGGGCGTGGAGCCGTACGCCGGGTAGATCGTGGACTTGTATTTCCTGCCCGACTGTTCCAGCGCCTTCGCCAGTTCGCGGGACGGCGCCAGATCGTAGTCATTCTCGGCCTGGATCAGGAACACCGGCACGGTGGCCTTTCCGGCCGCCGAGATCAGCCGGCCGCGCATCTCCAGCGACCCCGCCCAGGTCTGCGCCGCCGGCGCGAATGGGACGGCGGCGCGCAATCCCAGCTCCTTCTCGGCCGCCAGCACCGTTTGGATGCCGCCGAACGAGCAGCCTGCCACCGAGATGTTCCTCGCATCCACGTACGCCACGCCCTTGAGATAGTTGAGCGCAGCCACCACGTCCTCCAGCTGCCGTTCATGCAGCTCCACCAGCCGGTGGCCGCGCTGGCTGCGGTCCACGTGGGCGAGCTCGTCCATGATGTAGTTTCCCGGGGAGCGACCGTGGCCGCGGCGATG